>CAZDZX010000076.1:11243-15892 GCA_964510005.1 uncultured Pirellulaceae bacterium | reverse complement strand
GTCGAGTGTTGCTACGATCCGCCATGAGATACCTTTAAGCAGGCTCCGCAGGTGGGATTCTCGTTTGGGTTGCGACATGGGTGGTTTCAGCGGAAGGGAAGAGTAGGAGTGCTAGCTATCTTGATTTCGGGGGATTGGGATCCCAAGCCCTATTCACTTGTTTCGGATGCAACGCCCCCGTTTGCGTGAAAAAATGGCATCTGAAACGAGAAAGTGAAAGCAATTTGTTTCAATTATAGGGTCTCCGCTTGGCAAGCGGCCTGTTCGATAGCATTGTTTTGCGCCAAGGGGAACGTTCACGGCATTGTCGATGCCAATTAAGCAGGCACCTCAAATGCAATCTTGTCGACACTTTTGAGCGTGGCCGGATCATTCCCGTTCAGCCGTCTCTACGATGAAATTTCTACCAACACCCAATCGGGCCCCAATTGGCCTGCGGGAAATATTTTTCATGACTCGATTTTTGATAACGGATCGCATCTCGCTTCAAACGTGCCGCAAGGGTGGCTGATCTTCAATGGGCTGTCCCTTCTCAAGTTCTCATGCCTGTTACCAAAAAGTTGGCATGCGCCGTGCATTGCAGATCAGATTCCAAAACCTATTTTTTCGGAATCGACAATGAGTGCCCAAACAATATCCATAGCCAGCAACCATCGAACTTTACTTCGGCCCCTTGGAGGAAGGTTCCGATTCGAACTTTTTAAATCCATCAGCCCCCTCGCATTTTGCTGCATGATTCTGATCGCCTGCATCTCAGGCCTTGATACATGGTTCGCAGCAGCAAATTCGCGGATCCTGACTGATGAAATGAATCCCATTTGCACTACACTTTTGCGGATGGACCCGCAGGGATGCTTCTTTTTCATCGTTGGCAAAATGTCAGGAACGATATTCTGCCTGCTGAGTATATCTCTTCTGTTTCGATACAAGTATCGATACGCCAGCGTTATTCTGGGAACCGTGACTGCATTCCAAATCGCGCTGCTGATTTTTCTTTTGTTTTCCGATCCGCGGATGCATGGCCTGCCAAATTTCAGCCTGCTGTTCGGCGAACAGGGAGTCTCTATCTGGGACATCAGCTAACGAATTGCCCTCACGTTGATTGTTACCGGTCGGCCGCGCGCTACTGTCCCAACAAATGTTGCTTGAAAAACTCGATCCGCTTCTTCGCCGCCGCCGGTGAATCTCCAGAGCCATGGCCGCCCACAGAAAAGAAACAAGAACGCAAAGAAATTGGAGAATTCGCATGTACTGATCCCGATATCAAACCTCAAACCCATCGCCATCTTCGTTGGCACAGGGCAACCCTCAGGATAACCACAATCGTTGAAATATCGCAGCACGGCAAGCAGCAAGCTGTCGGCAATGTTACAATAATGACTTGGAAAAATTGCAAACCTTGGGACGCTCAAACATGAAATTCAGACACCTGTTCTCAATTGCCTTGCTGCTGGCGATGCACTTTCTGACCGGACCTTCACAAGCGAAAGCCGAACCACCTGCCTTCGATGAACGACCCAACATTCTGTTCATTTTTTCAGACGATCATGCGGTTCGTTCGATCTCTTCCTACGGGGGTGACCTTGTCAATGTCGCGCCCACTCCCAACATCGATCGGATCGCCAAAGAGGGCGTCCTGTTTCAGAACTCATTTTGCGCCAACTCGATTTGCGGGCCGTCCCGTGCCTGCATCCTGACGGGCAAGCACAGTCACATCAACGGATTCATGCGCAACTCGCGCAAACCTTTTGATCAGTCCCAATGGACCGTGGCCAAGGCCTTACAGAAGTCCGGTTACCAGACCGCAGTCATTGGCAAATGGCATCTCAAATCTCACCCGGTTGGGTTTGACCACTGGGAAGTCCTGCCGGGGCAGGGGAATTATTACAATCCGGACTTCATTCAGTCCGACGGCAAGCGAAAGAATTTCAAAGGCTATGCGACCGACCTGACAACCGACAAAAGTTTGAAGTGGCTGGAGGGACGCGACAAAACGAAGCCTTTTTTCTTGATGTGTCAGCACAAGGCGCCTCACCGAACTTTTTCGCCAGCGCTGCGGCATCTGGGATCGCTGGACGATGTCAAAATTCCTGAGCCCGCGACGCTGTTTGATGACTACGCCAATCGCAGTGGCCTATTGGCGGCCAACGAAATGGAAATCGATCGCCACATGACGTGGGCCTATGATCTGAAGGTGCGTGATGAAGAATTGGACGGAGTGGAACTGCCCACTTTTCGCAATTACGGCACTCCCGAATACCGACGCATGGATGAATCTCAAAAAGCAAAATGGGATGCCCACTTCGGCCCGAAGAATCGCGAATTCATTGCCGCCTACAAAGCTGGCAAAATCGACGCCCAAGCGCTCGTTCGCTGGAAGTATCAACGCTACATGCAAAACTACTTAGAGACCGTCAAAGCCGTCGATGACAGTGTAGGCCAACTGCTGGATTATCTCGATAAAGCAGGATTGGCCGAAAACACGCTGGTGATCTACTCCTCCGATCAAGGGTTCTACCTCGGAGAACATGGTTGGTTCGACAAACGATGGATGTTCGAAGAGTCCTTCAAAATGCCGTTCATCGCCAGATGGCCTGGCAAAATCGCTCCGGGCTCACGTCCCAAAGCCTTGATCCAAAACATCGATTACGCGCCCACGTTTATGGAGATCGCGGGCCAAGCAATCCCTGAAGATGTTCAAGGTAAATCGATGCTACCGATCCTACAGGACAGCACTCAGGAAATCCACGATTCGATTTACTACGCGTATTACGAATTGGGGGAACACGCAGTGCCCCAACATTTTGGCGTACGGACGAAAACGAAAAAGCTGTTCTTTCTGCCAGAGACCAATGAGTGGCAACTGTTTGATCTTGAAAAGGATCCTCAAGAAGTCTTTAACTTGTACGATCATCCAGAGTATTCACAGATCCGCACCGAGCTGGTCACTGAATACAATCGTTTGCGGGAAAAGTTCAAAGCGCCCGACTACGAAAAAGCGCCGAAAGAAGAGAAATAGAAGCACGGATCGCGACACATGGCAAACATCAGCATTCGAACCTTGATGCTAATCACCCTTGCGTCGCGCTGCTTATTGCACTTTTCACCCGAGGCGCCTCGAGCGCTAATTTGTTTCACACCATTTTAGTGCTTGCGTTTGCCATTCCGGGGGCAAGCTGGGGATACGACCGAAATCCGACCAGCCGTTCAATCGCGATCGGACTTTGCGTGTGGGCTATCGTTGGCACGCTGGTGCTGTCAGCCTACATACTGATTCGGGAGATTCCCTGAAGCGACCTAGAACCGCAATCTTGATGACAGTCGCTGTGTTTCGCGATTCGAGCTAGAGAAGCCAAGGCATTCTTTGAAACCTACGGCTAAAAATCGGGTATATTGAGGTAACGTTCTGGAGATGCTTCGGCACAGGTCGATGTTTCGTCGACCGCGAGTTCACACTGTAGCCTGGTAGGAGAATCAGTTATTCGCTTCTCCATTTCATTCCGGCTCATAATTGATTGTAGCAGAACGTGGGCAAAGGAGACTTTGCCCTTTTTTCATTCAACAGCATGGGAGTTCTCGCTTGGGATGGGTCGACTGGTTTTGCGAAACTTTTGAGTTCTTCACGAGAGGCCACAACACTAAGCAACTTGGCCAGTGGCTCCAGATTCCGGTCCCACAACTCCGCGAAATCAGCGTTTCGTATCGTCAATTTCCGATCCCGAAAAGGTCCGGAAAACCACGCATCATTCATGCGCCTAATGACCACCTGAAGCAAACTCAACGAGTCATTTTGCGCCGGTTGTTACGCAATTTGAGAAGCCATCCCGCCGCTGTCGGTTTCGAAAAAGGCCGATCCATCGTCACCGGAGCAAGGCAGCATGTTGGCAAAGCAGTTGTCTTGCATTTCGACGTTGTTGACTTTTTCCCCAACACGTCCGCTGACCAAGTCTACCGTTACTTTCGGGCAATTGGCTGGAATCTCGCGGCATCCAAATTATTGGTCCGCTTGGTCACGCACAATGGGGCCCTGCCACAAGGTGCTCCCACCAGCCCACGGCTGAGCAACCTTGTTAACTATTTGCTCGATGAACGATTGACCCGCTTGTGCGACGAAGTGGGCGCGAGCTACACCCGCTACGCCGATGACATTACCATTTCGAGCGAGAGTGATTGGTTCGATCTAAATCAATTCACGCGTGTTGTTTTTTCGATCGTTTACGCACAAGGCTATCGTCTTCACGTTGGAAGAAAAATGAAGATCCGACGACGCAGCAAACGCCAGACCGTTAATGGATTGGTCGTCAACGAAAAAGTTAACTTGCCACGCGAAAAAAGGCGCTGGCTACGAGCAGTCAAACATCGTGCGAAGATGCACTGGGACTGGCACGACTCGAAAACAACAGCAACCTCTTCTCTCGGCGTACACCCTAAAAAGTACTTCACCAAACGACCTACAATTACACAATCACAATTCGAAGGCTGGATAGCATTCGAGAAAATGATCCAACACCAACGAAACCCACCTCCAGAAGATTCGTCGGAGGTTTAACGGGGTGATTGGCCAATCGCAGTCACAACCCCGAATTCGACAACGGAATCTTGGCCTGTTCTAAAGGCCTTTGAAGAACAGCTCTCGTGTTTGAAATTTC
>CAZDZX010000076.1:2927-11143 GCA_964510005.1 uncultured Pirellulaceae bacterium | reverse complement strand
AAATTTCATTGATGCCGTGCGCGGTCGCGATGCAAGCCTGCTCAACGCGCCTCTAGAAATGGGGCACCACAGTACCGGTTGGGCAAACTTGGCCAACATTGCGTTTCATACTGGAAAAACATACAGCCGGGAGCAACTCGTTGCCGCCAATTCACTCGCAGCGTGGCCTCTATTGATCGACGATATGAAACAACAGATGAGCCCCTCTGGCATCAAGACAGCAATTGGTTTCCAGTCCGGTTCTGACTCACGACCCAAAAACTGAGAAATTCGTCGGCGAACACGCGGACACGGCCAACCTCTTTCTCAAGCGAAAATATCGTGAAAAATGTCGTTCCTACAGTTGAAGCGGCCTCCTGACGACGCCTCTCGACCGCTGTCTTAGACAATACAATCTGCAAAAACACCCTCATCAATGGGCCTTTTTTCGCGAATCTATCTCCGATAGGCGAAATCCAATACTAATAGTGACATAGGCTTCAGTACGTCTAGTATTCACACCATAGAAGTCATTATTGGAGCCATCTCATGGCAAAGGCCCTCTCTCCCCTCCTCATCGCCTTTATTTTGACGACCGGCTACTGTCTTCCGGTTCAAGCACAGCGATTTTTTCCTCGCTTCTCTCAATCAAGACAGTATAGCCAGCCTAGCAGACAGGTTCCCACGCAACAAAGTTTCTCGCAAAACTACAGCACCCAAGACCAGCGATTCCAGCAAGGCCAACCGTATCAGGATCAGTACCAAACGCCGCAAAGCTATCCAACACAGCAAACCTATCGGGGCTCCCAACAGCTTCAGCCTCAACATCAATTTGAAAGCGCTGAAGGTCCCGGGATCCCCAATCAAAACCCAACGATTCATCTTCGCTCTCCAGAGACTCCAGCAACCCCTGCAGCAAAGACGCCTGCAGTCGTCACAGTGCAACCGACAATCGTCCAGCCTGTGACTCCACCACGCGAAACTCGCACGGAGAACTTCGAATCACAGATCGCGAGCGAGCTTAAAGAGAACATGGCTGAGAACACGGCTGACAAATCGGTCGAGGGCCCTGTTTTTGGTCCACCAACACGACCTGAAAATTGGATTGAACCTCGGGCCGAAACAAGAGAGACCCAAATCACTCAGAAAGTTGATCCGATCAAATCAGAACCGATTCAACCTCGAACTTTAGAGAAGCGGGATCGCGCCACTGAAGAACTTCCGCAGCTTTCAAAATCAAAAATTGAGAAGCCTATTGAAGAAGTCAAAAACGAAACCTCTGTTCGCCAGTCCATTGTTCGTGAAGAAAAACCGACCCGCGAATCAAGCATCGCACTTGGCTCAGAGCGGTCGCAAGAAAGGAAAACCAAATCAATCACTCTGAGCGAGGAAAAACCTCGAACGATCGATTCCACCCTCAATCGCACTCGAGAAAGAGAGACGGCATCGACTCGAAAAAAACGAACTCTCGAAGCAACAACCGGATTGACTGGAATCGCCGATGGCGCGCGAAACGCAGGTGAGAGAACTTCAGGAGCTGCTAAATCGGCGACTCCTGTTGTCCGAACTTTTCAACGTGTTCGCAATGGACTGTCGGCATTCTGGCTGATTCCAATTCCATTGCTGTTCTTGACATGGTTTGGATGGAGAATGCTACGTTCCAAACAAAGTCGCAATTCCAGCGAGTGTGTGGCCAGTGGGAAAGCGACGGCTTCCGTTGAGACAACGAAGATCGAGTCCACACAAACCGAAAAGACATCACGACTCAACACCGCCGAGCCTCGATCACGGACCAAGCAAGGCAATCCAACGGCACGTCCAACAACGAAAACTCCTAGTCCCAAAGCACCTGGAAAAGAAACGGCCCGTGGAACTCGTTCAACCAACGAGACAAGCCGAACAAAACCAACTCGCAGTGAAACTCGTAAAAGCACCCCGAAAATCACGGAGTCAACTCGTAGCGAGACACGAAACCAGCCGAGTGCTAGGGAGGCAGCTGCACGGCGACAAACGGAACGTGAGGAGCGCTCAGCTGAAACTCGGGATGTTAAATCGTCGACAAAATCACCGGCGACTGGCAATTCCAACCTGAGATCTGAATCGAACCGGCCAGCCGAATCCAATCGGAGACCGGAAACCGACCGATCAAGATCTGCCGGCACGACCGGCCAGTCGAGAACAAATTCGACGGAGCTGACGAAACTTGAAGGCGTTGATTCCAAAGCACAGGAACAGTTGAACACGGCTGGCATTCGCAGCTTTGCCGATCTTAGAGGAACCACTCCAGAGCGATTGCACCGGCGACTTGGTGGTGCGGCCAGCGTCTTTAGCCTAAGCCAAGTCTCTGGCTGGTTTAAGCAAGCCAACCGCTCGGAAACGACTCGCTCGGAAACGACTTCGACATCCAATCGGACCACCGACACGCCGCGCGCGGCGCGAACTGGCGAAAGTCGCAAAGACAATTTGACTCGGATCAAGGGCATCGGGCCTGCAACCGAAAAGCTGTTGCAAGATTCAGGAGTTCATACCTTCGATCAACTGTTGGCTGCCGACGAGGCATGGCTCCAAACGCTGCTTGCCAAAGCCGGATCTACATTCCACACCATCGATCCCTCGACTTGGCGCGATCAAGCCAAATTTGCTGTCAACGGCGACTGGAAGGGACTGACCTACTGGCTCGACGACAATGCGGATCGATTCGAAGCCAGAATCGCCGAAACTGTTGTGTTCGATTCCGAAATCAAAATTCCGACTCCTCGGAAAACCAGTTCGCGACCCACGGATTCGGATGACTTAACTCAAATCAAAGGCATCGGTCCGTTAACCGCCAAAGCTCTCAACAGCCAAGGCATCACTCGACTGCAACAGATCGCCACCCTTAGCTCGCTTCGAATCCGTGAACTGCTGTCGTCGCTTGACGACAACCTTGGATTGATTGACTCTAAAACTTGGGCCGATCAAGCGAAAGCGATTCTGGGTGATGACTTTGAACTGACGCAGACCGAAGCCGATATCATCGCGGAGATGGAAAAGATCAAAAGCACCATCAACTCGAAGCCCAACGAACGATCGGAAGCTCGTGCCGAGCGATTTGAAAAGAAGCTTACTGACAGAGAGTAACCATAACCACCAACGGTTCGCTCATTTCAACTCCAGAACCCAACTTGGCCACACGTCAGGTTGGGTTCTTTTTTAGGCCTTCTCAATTCGAACTTCTCAATTCAAACTCGGGAAAAGGGTGAGAGATTTCCTTGTTGTTCGAATGCCCCATGGATTTGGGTTAAAATCCTAGCTATCGTTGAATCACCAATTTCTTTATGGCAAAACGGATCGAAATGTCTGAATCCTCCAGCGACCCAACTGCTCCCAAACAAGAGCCGCAAAAACGACCCACTCTCGATCCGCTGAAGAGCGTCCACACCTCCAGCTTTCCGCAAATCCTAGAACAGGTGGCGGCATCGGTGATGGTGACGACTTATCAGGCCGGTAAACTGGTGATGCTGCGAAACGATGGCGGCGTCTTGAACACGCACTTTCGCAATTTAAAAAAACCGATGGGGCTGGCTCTTTCCGGCGGTCGGTTGGCGATCGGATGCAGCGTCGACATTTGGGAGTATCACAACCTGCCAGCGGTTTGCCAAAAGCTCAATGAATCCGAAGACTACCCTAGCGACAAAGCGACTCACGACGCCTGCTTTTTGCCCCGACGAAGCCATTGCACGGGTAACATTCATATCCATGAGATGGCATGGCAAGGCCAATCGGCAGCCGATGCGGAGCTGATTTTCGTCAACACGGCTTTCAGTTGCCTTGCCAAACGAAGCGACATCAATAGCTTCGAACCGATCTGGCAGCCCAGCTTTATCAAACAACTGGCCCCTGGCGACGCCTGCCATTTGAACGGACTGGCCATGCGAGATGGCAAACCAGCATTCGTGACAGCCCTTGGCAATCAAGACACACCTGGTGCATGGCGCGAGAACAAACGCGACGGCGGAATCCTGATTGACATGGAATCCGGAGAGACCGTTGTCACCGGCCTGTCGATGCCTCACTCACCGCGCTGGTACCGGGACAAACTCTGGGTGCTCGAAAGTGGAGACGGATCCATCGGCACCGTGGACTTGAAAACCGGCAAGTATCATTCGATCGCCCAGTTCCCCGGCTTCACGCGCGGGCTTAGCTTCTATGGCCCGCTGGCCTTTATTGGGCTTTCCCAAGTCCGTGAGTCCGCGGTCTTCAGTGGTATCCCCTTGGTCGAACGCCTCGAAAAAGCAGAGGAGCGAACTTGCGGCATCTGGGTCCTGAACATTGAAACGGGCGAAACGGTTGGGCTCTGCAAATTCGAGAGCGGAGTGCAGGAGATTTTTGCCGTCGAAGTCGTCCCTGGAATGCGATTCCCCGACCTCGTCAATCACGATCCCAAAATCGTAGGCAACTCCTATGTGCTCGACGACGCGTACCTGAAAAAAGTGCCAGAGAAGCTACGCAGCTAAACGGCATAGGACTCGAATCAATCAACTTTAGCATCCAACGTAACTCGACTGGCAACCGTTCAGACGCCCAAGGAGAGTTTGCCAATTCCTGCGACACTGGCTAACCGAGATCGCCAATTCAAAACACAACAAACCGAAATTGTTTCCCTCGTCACTCAGGAACTTCGCCGTTGAAAGACAATCAGCAAGAGCGCTCGCTGGTTCAGTTAATCAGCCGGCGCATCGTCAGCGTCGCGATTACAGCTCTCACGATCGTGATTGTGACAACCATTGTCGGCCTTTTCGCTCGCAGTCACTGGCTCGCGGACATCTTCACCAATTTGCGGATGCAACAAGTCATTGGGTTAGTTGGCATCGCTGTGGTGCTGACGATCGGCCGCAAATGGAAGTGGCTACTCTGTACCGGTGTGCTTCTCTGCATCCACGGATCATGGTTTTCTGGCGCGCTGGTGCGAGGCATTTCAAACAACCCGCAGCAATCGCAGAACCAGCCGGAACTGGTCGTCATGACGGCCAATGTGCTGACATCGAACCGCCAACACGACGCGATCTTAGCCCAGATAGAATCCGCCGATGCAGATGTATTCACGATCCTCGAGTTAGGCACACCCTTGCACGAGCGTTTGGAAAAAGAACTCGCGACATCCTATCCACACCGCGTCACCATCCCGCAAGACCTAGGGAATTTCGGAATCGGGCTGTACTCCCGCCATCCACTTTCAGACATTGACCGTTTTGCGACAAACATCCAAAGCATCGAATCGATTGCGGCCACCGTGAAGCGTGGCTCCAACTCCTACCGGATCATTGCGACACACCCGCTGCCACCGATGGGCGAAGAGAAATTTCGATCCCGGAATGAACACTTGCAGATCCTCGCAGATCGCGTTTCAAAACTTCACAGTAGCAACCCGGATCTGTCGGTCATTGTGATGGGGGATCTTAACCTAACGCCGTGGTCGCCTTTTTTTGCCCACTTCGAGTCGCAGTCTGGTCTGACGCTCGCGGCCACTAACAACGATATCGTTCCAACGTGGTACACCAAACCAATGTTTCCGTTCGGACTGGTGCTCGACCATGTCTTGATCAGCGATGATCTCCGCTGTCTGCATCGAGAGATTGGCCCTGATATCGGGTCGGACCACCGCGCCGTCATCGTTACCGTCTCAGGCAACCAGACCCAATAGCTGCAGTTGCACTATTGTGATTCCTGCTTTCGTGTTCTGAAAAAACGCCGCACGACGACGGTGCCAAAGATCAAAACCAGCAGCACACCGTGCATCGGCCAGCGCCAAAACGCCGTCAGTGGATGCTTTGTTCGAGCGACCATGTCCTCATGGATCCACGGGCGGGCCGTGTACGCGTAAGCCACGATCGCGTCTCCAATCGGCACCAACCCAAACGCATACTTGCGACTCTCCGTCCAACCGTAGGGCATCCCGACGACTTCGCCGGTGACCGCAATTCCTTCCGCCCACCTATCATCGCCGTAGATCTGAGCCAACCCGATCGTCATGCAAGTCGCCGACAGACTGCGACCAAAAATTAGCGGACCGCTATCCACATCTCCGCCGCCGCCATCGCTGTGAGCGGAATACTCCAACACGCTGGGCAACCCGATAAACGTCGTAAAAAAGTGTTCGCGAAATTTGTGGTAGTGCTCGTCGGCCAGCTCCGGATCAATATCCGGCAGCAATCGCAGGATCACGGTCTGGCTGGTCGCGCGAGCTGGCAACACAACGGATCCATTTCGCGGATCGGTCAAATGAGCAATCAATCCGGTGGCGGGATCCAAACCGACACGGGCCCTCGTTTTCCAGTTCTCAATCGCTTCGGAAAAATGAGCCTCGCCGGTCACGTGGTCGTGGACGGCCATGGCATGAATTCCAGGCACGGTATCGCAAGGCCAACTGGAATTGTGATAGGAAGCCGGAAAGGGTGTGCTCGAAGTTTCGAGCGTATTCGCAATCTGGTCGCATTCGCTTCTCAAACGGTCGCGCCGTTGGGCGTCTTGCCCTTGTTCCAACAAGACAATGCCGGCCAGCAGATGCGCACGCCACGATGCGTAGAACATGCCGTGGTCAGGCGGCAAGTCGTCCGGAAAGGGCGCAAACGATTCTGGGGCGTCAACAAACTCTAGCGCCCATTTGGCTTCGGTGAGCGACTGATTCAGATAGTCACTGTCACGCAAGCCGACTTCCACCCAAGCCAGCCCATAGAACAGATAACTGAACACATGGCCTTCGGGAAACAAAGACTGCATGTCGGCAGCAGAGCCTTGTTCAAGATTGTCTTTGACACCTGCCAGCTGAGGCAAAATGCGAGGCGGCAACGCGTCGCGAGAATGGGCCAACGGAGTTGGAAAATACAATCCAACGTTGAACAGGATGAAAACCAGAATCAGAAAGTACCAGCAATATTTCACGGCCCATTTGAAATATCCCATAGCGACATCCTGAGAACTGGAGAGAGACTGCGTTCGTGCTTTCGACAAACAGCCAAGACTATCGTCCGATTGTAACTCACAGCGAGGCCGTGAAAAATTGTAGCTGGACTGACAATCGTTCAGAAATCTATGGTTTAGGCGGAACGTGTTCCAATAAATTCTGAAGTCTTGCGACATCAGCTACGTCGAGAATCGCCCGAATCGATAGAAATTCACAGCCTCAGCGGCCCGTTTGATCGGCGGGAAATGGATTGGGGCAACAGAAAGACTTCCCTTATCCACTTAATCAGACATCAGGCCACCGTCTTCCCAGTCGCCTTAGAGCCACTATCGAACATCGCATCGCGAACGGCCGGTGGGAACCGGCCCTACGTCTACGTCCACTTCGATTTAGGGGCCAAACGTTGTCTTCGAATCTTGAAGCTTGCGAATCAACTGCGGGATGGAAACATCCGGCGTCGGGTCGGCGGGTGGTTGAGCCGTTTCAATCTGCTTCCGCTCTCGCTCAACGGTCTCTGCGGCGGGCGCGTCTGATGCGGGCAGTTCCGGGTCGCCGACCGTGTCAACGTCCTCGCGAGGTTCAAACTTCGGTGCCATCGCTGGAAGTTCCGCCGGAGGAACTTCCGCAGATTCGACTTCTCTGCGAGTCGGTTCGAGGATCTGGCCGGCGAGCATATCCTTGGCTTGCGATGAATTGGCAGCTGCTGCTCCCAGCGGAAGGGTCCCTGCCGGACTCATTTTGGAAAACACGTTGTCCAGCACACTCTGATTGTCAGACTGCTCCTGCTGCGCAACGGATTTGGCCAGTTCGATGGGTCGAGCCGAGTTTCGCGTGGTTGGCATCGTATCGTCACTAATCTGAATCGTTTCCGAATAGTTGACTTGGCCCTTTTTCGATGGCTCAGTGGCTGAACTTTTCTGCAAGTCACTGGTGATCGCTTCGACTTTCTCATTGAGTGACCGTTTTGTCGTCTCTGTTGCCGGAACCGATGGGGCTGCTGGCGTCGGCGTTGGAGGAACCAAAGTCGGAGCGGCTTGGGTATTCACCGGAGGCGCTAGTGGTGCCGGCGGACGAACCGATTCCTGCGGCTTAGCAGCCGGAGCAACAATAGAGGCAACCGAAGCCGAGACTGCGCCCGTGGTAGCTACTGCTGCGGCTGAAGCAACCGATACGGGCGATTTCGCAACGGGTGGTGTAGGGGCTGTTACGACCGGGGGTGCCGGCGCTGTCACAACTGGTGGCGCTGGAGCCGTTGCCACAGGCGGCGCGGGAGCGACGGGAGCTGGCGCTGGAG
>CAZDZX010000076.1:0-2827 GCA_964510005.1 uncultured Pirellulaceae bacterium | reverse complement strand
GTTGCCACAGGCGGCGCGGGAGCGACGGGAGCTGGCGCTGGAGCCGTTGCCACAGGCGGCGCTGGAGCGACGGGTGCCGGCGGTGTTGGAACCGGAGCAAGGGGATTTGTAGTTCTGCGTGATGGAGCAGGTTGCTGACGTCGATCGCTGGTTGGATGCAATTCGGCAATCGGCTCGTCAAAAGGTGGAGCCACTAACAGCACGAGTCCCAAACCGATGATCAGTCCACCGATGCCACCGAGCAATACCATGGCCTTTTTACCCAAACCGTCGGGGCGTGTGCCGACATGAGGCTCTCCCATGCGAGTCAACAACTGGACTGCGTGGGCGGTTTCAGATCGCGCCTTCACTTCCGCCAAACGCTTTGAGGCCTTCAACAGGTCTTCACTTCGTTTTTCAACTTCCTGTTTCAAGGCACGGTATTCAACACGTTGAGGAGTCAGTGTTCGCAGTTCCGCTTCGTGGCGGCTGGTCTCTGCTTCAGACATACTGACCAAATCTTCCAAGTTGCGAATTTGGCCGTTGAGACCATCAATCGCGTTTGGAACGTTCTCTTGAATCTTCTTCTTCGCCGCGTTAACCGTGTCGCGAGCTCGCATCACTGCGGGATGACGTTTCTTGTAACGGCCTTCGGCGACGGACAGTTCTCTCGTGGCTGTCGCCAATCCAATCAACAGTTCTGAAAACGACGGCTGGAAGGCCAGCAAATCGCCAGATGTGGGAAGTTGAGCTCTTGGATTCCGCTGAGCTTCAAGCAAAGAATCTCGCAGTGCCACGGCGGTCGCCAACTGTCGACTGGCGGCACGTTTCTCTGTTTCGATTTCCTGCATGGTGTTTTCGAAAGCACCTGGACTGCCGCCTTTGTCATCGATCGCTTTGATCAACATGACTTTGGCACCGAGTTCTTTCTCCAGCTTCTGGAGCCTAGCCGCCAACTCGTCCTTAGACTGGCGAGCCGATTCGCGAGTCGCAGACAGCTCGTTTTGCATACTTCGAAAACGGCTGGCGCGAAACTCAGTCAGCTTCGTGTCGACTTCGTCGAGGAGGATCGAAAGGAATTTTTCAGCACGCTGGGGACTGGAAGCTTTGGCAGCCAAGATGATGACTTCACTCTTCCCAATCTCACCACCGTTGGCAGATTCAAACGAAACAATGCCACGAGCTTCCTCGATGGTTTCTTCATCGGGCCAGTTGTCGGCGCCAATTCCGAACAAAGCTTCTTGCTCAGGACCCAACTTCTTGAGGGTCTCGCGGATCACTTCGGGGCGTCGGGCAGTTTCCAGAATCGTTTCCTGAGCCGACTTCATCGCCTCTTCAGAAAGAAACTGTCCCGGTTTGAAGGTCTCGCCCAACAGGTCATCACGAAGGATCATGGACTGCCTTGCCGTCCACGTCTCGGACATCAGAATGAACGAGTAGACCATCGAAGCGATCAAGCCAAGAATCAGTGGGATCAACCAAATTCGTCGATACTGCGCAAGGCAATCAAAGATGTGTCTCAGGCGATTGGACGATTCCATAGGATCGCTTTGTGCTTAACTTGAAAATGCGAAAATCCACCTCGCGCGCTCGCGCATACACGCAAACGCATGGAGGTACTTATCCCTGATCGAGAATTCAGCAGGTAAAAGTTGCGTTGGAACTGTAAAATCATTGGAAATGTTCTGCAATTGCTAGCTCAATCCAAACGAAGGGTTTTCTTTAAGTCAAAATAGACCGATAAGGTTAGGTCTCACAGCTAGCAAATTTGACATTTGAGCACATAAAGGAGCGATTCATTGAGTGGCGCAAAAATCCAATGGTTTCCCGGGCACATGAATAAAGCCCGTAACCAGATCCGTCAGATGTTGCCACAAGTGCAAATGGTGATCGAGGTTCTCGATGCGAGAATTCCCTTCAGCAGCCAGAATCCGATGATCGAAGAGCTACGCGGCGACAAGCCGGTTTTGAAGGTGCTTGCCAAGAGCGACCTCGCCGATCCTGACCGAACTCAACAGTGGCAAGCGTGGTTCGAAAAAACCGATGGCGTTCGAGCCAAACCCATTACGACAGAAAACGTGCCCCAGCTCCGCAGCATCACGGGGATCTGTCGCCGCATGCTTCCCAATCGAGAGTTCATTAAAACGATGGTGGTCGGCATTCCCAACGTGGGCAAGTCGACGCTGATCAATATGCTGGCCGGCCGCACGGTCGCCAAAACCGGCAACGAGCCGGCGGTCACCAAAAGCCAGCAGCGGATCAACATTGGCGATGGCATCTCACTCTTGGACACCCCCGGCGTCCTTTGGCCCAACGTGGAAAACATCCACAGCGGTTTTCGTTTGGCCGCCGTCGGTTCAATCAAAGACACTGCCCTCGACTACGAAGAGGTCGCCGCCTACGCGGGCAAGTTCCTATTAGAGCACTATGCGGATCGACTGGTGGAGCGATTCAAGTTTGACACCGCACCCCGTGATGTCGTCGAGCTGTTTGATGCGATCGGACATTGTCGCGGCTGCTTGGGAAAAAATGCGGTCGTCAATTACGAACGGGTCTCCCGCATTCTGATCACGGAGCTAAGGGGCGGAAAGCTAGGCCAGATCACGTTGGAAGTTCCCGAGTTGGTCGAGCAAGAGCTGATCGAGCTCGAGAAAGAGAAAAAGGAAAAAGCTCAGGTCAAGGACGAGAAGAAAAAGAAGCGCAAAGCGGCCTTCAAGGAACGCAACAAACGAAAACGAAAGTAGGACATCGCAAAATCTCACCGACCGAATGAGCGGCAAGGCGCTAGCCCTAGCCGGCGGTGCAGAGGAGCAACGACCCACCCAACAAAAACCGTGGCTAGCGCCAA
>CAZDZX010000075.1:0-16093 GCA_964510005.1 uncultured Pirellulaceae bacterium | reverse complement strand
CGCTCATCATTCAGAGCTCAGAGCTTGCTCTCTTTTTGCCGACTACTTTCGCAACCGGAAGATCGGCTCACGCCACGACGCCACGTTCAGTGATCGAACCGAAGGACTCGTATCATCCATCGATTCCAAATAGTTGATCAAATTACGCGTGGGGTTGGGGATCCGAATCAGACGATTGTCGCCCGCGTTGGTTTTTGACTGCACCATGATCGTGACTTCGCGATCGTGGGCCATTGATGAACTTACCGGCGTCTCCAGCGAGACTTTCGAAATCGGATTGGCGGCACTCGCGAACGAAGCACTTGGTGCTCCACTGCCACTGCGAGGCAAATCAACCATGGCGTCCGAACCGGAGCTTCGCGGCGCGGCGGCGGCAATGCTGGAGCGAGCTTGCCCATCAAACAAATGTTCCAAATTATTTTGAGCGATTTGGCCACGAATGGTTTCCAAGGCCGAATAGACACCTTCGTCGACTTCGACGGCGGCCGCATTGCAAACGCCGACCAATTCACCACGATGATTAAACAGACCGCCACCACTGCGACCGTTCACGGGACGTCCGAAAATGTCGTACTTCAGAGCTTTATCATAGTAGGCAATGTTCTTGATGGCAGTCCGCCGAATCGTGGGCTCTTTACCGTGATCGCATCCAATCGAGAAAACTTTGTTGCCGCGATTGATTTCTGTTGCTTGCATGGCCACAGGCACGACTTCAACTTCGTGTATTCCATTTTGAATTTGCACCAACGCGATGTCTTTCGCGTTGGCATCGTAATCAAGGAGCTGACCGGGGACCTCGACAACACGTCCATCCGAGAATCCGAATTCGGCCGTGATCTTCCCTTTGCCCTGAGACTCCCGGAACACATGGCCACAAGTCACCACGAGGCTCTCCCCACCATGGCGATGAACAACAGTACCGGTAGCGAAAGAGATCCCTAAATCGTCTTCGACTTTCAGACGTACGGTAGCAGCAATGGCTTTGGCTTCGATCGAACTGGCCGCAATCGATGTGCCCTGATGGAGCGTGGACGATTTAAATTCGGAAAGGGGGGTGTCGTTGCCCCGTTTGATTGAAATTTTCTTTTGAGGCGGCTGAGTCGCTGAAGGTGCGGCTTTTGCTAAATCATTCCCCGCTGCACGTCCGCCAGATCGGACGCCGGCGGCAGAGAACCAGTTGAGAATCTCTGACTTTCGCATTACGCCAAAGTGATAGTTCAGCACTCGATTTCCGCGTGTCAGATACAACGCGGGCGTTTGCGAGGCTCGAAACGCCTCCACCCAGTCGGGATGCTGGGAAGCTTTGATGATTGTGACCGGGAATCCTTCGCTTTTCAATTGATTGACGACAGGAACCACCAACTTGCAGGGAGCACACCCATCGTTGGTAAAGAAGTAGAGCATGTGGTTTTCTTGAGCGTTAGCGATCGACGCCAACATCCAAAAACCGCAACAAAGCACTGTTTTGAGGAAAACGCGTGCCTGCGCACAAGCCCCTATTGTGGGGATTGAAAAAATCCGTCCGCTCATCCTGTTCCCTCCATGGATTTGGATGATTCCGCCTGCCGAAACAGGTAAACTAAATTGTATCGAAGACGCGCCCCGTGCATCTTTCGATGAAAACCGCATCCTTGCGGTTGTCAGCACGTTTCTTTCCGTGCCGGTGAATGATTAGAATGCAACAGGTTCAAATTTCAAACGTTGATCTTGTCGAGAACACATGACGCTAGCGACCGCAAAACCGATCACGGTATTTCTTCTAGGGCTGATGCTGTTGGCAACCGGAAACCCGGTGCAGGGACAGAATTCGGTCCCCGATGCCACACGCGAGCGCCCGAATTCTTTCAAGAAAGTGGCCTTGATCGAATTCCATCGCGAGATCGATACCGATCAGCATCGATATTTTAAAAATCGTTTCGAAGCCGCCAAACGTTCCGGCGCCGATCTGTTGATCGTGGAAATCGATAGCCCTGGTGGCTTGAAGATTGAAAGCCTTGAGATGTCCCGGATGTTGCGTGACTGCAAATGGGCTTACACCGTCGTGCTGATTACTCGGGAAGCCATCAGTGGCGGAGCGTTGATTGCCTTGGGCGCCGATGAGATCATCGTTTCTCAAAATGCCAAATTTGGAGACATCGGCGAAATCCAATTCGACATGGATCAAATGGCTTTTCGATTGATCGAGCCAAAAATCGAATCGTATCTGTCGCGGGACGCCCGCGACATCGCTGAATCCAAAGGACGACCTCCGGCACTGGCCGAAGCCATGGTCGACAAAGACGCTTTGGTTTATCTGAATGAACAAGGCGAAGAGCCTGAATTCAAAATCGTCCGCAGCGATGCCGACGACAAACCGGAAGCCCCGTGGGCACTGGTTGAAGAAACCGGCCCCGAGCGATTTCTGACGGTATCGGGGAAACGAGCGAGAGACCTTGGGATCGCCCAGGGATTTGCCGAAAACCGGGAGGAACTGGCAAACGAATTGGGATTTGCCCTCGCAGATACCAGGGTCTATCGGCGGACGACGACCGACAGGGTGGTCCATGTCCTGAACTGGCCGCTGGTGACGGGATTGTTGGTCGTGGTCGGTTTGGTTTCCCTGTTCGTTGAATTTTCCGCACCGGGGATTGGGATCGGCGGCTTGCTGGCCTGCTTGTGCGCCTGCCTGTTTTTCTGGAGCCGATTTCTGGGCGGGACCTCGGGCTGGTTGGAGGTCATCCTGTTTGTGGCGGGCCTGCTATTTCTGGCAACGGAGCTGTTTATCATTCCAGGGTTTGGTATTCCTGGGCTGATGGGAATTTTACTGATGTTGGCCAGCTTTATCCTCGCGTGTCAGGATTTTGTCGTGCCGACCAACTCCGTACAAACCGATCAATTTTTGTGGAGCTTTGTAACGCTGGCCGGCTCTTCGATCGCGTTTATTGCGGTGGCGATATTTGTCACCAAACGCGTGGGAACCATGCCACTGCTGAAGGGGTTGGTTCTGGAGGCACCGGCAGTCGATACAGACCCTGCCGAAAAAGAAAACCGAAAATCGGCGACGGCTCAAACGCATCCCGAGATCTCGGTGGGAGACTGGGGCAAAAGCGAATCGGTGTTGCGTCCGGCCGGACGAGCGATCTTTGCGGGGCGTTCGTTCGATGTGATCAGCGACGGCGGATTTATCAAACCGGACGAACAAGTCAAAATCATCCGAATCCAAGGCAGCATCATTACGGTTGCGAAAATTCACGACCCCATTGCCGAAACCAAAAAGCCGGACGAATCCGATGCCTGAGTCGTCCGGTGAAGATCAGGATCCCTCGCAATCGAATCGCAGCTTCCTGACCCGTTCCCTGCCGCTGCAAAACGAAACGACATGGTTCATCCTCGTCAATGCTCTGGATATTTTTCTAACGTATGTGATTTTGCGAATGCAGGGCGTGGAGGCCAATCCGTTAGCAAACTGGTTTTACAAAATCGGGAACATCCAAGGCATGATCGCCTTCAAGATGACGACGGTGGCAGTCGTCTGCGTGATCGCCCAATTGATCGCGGCCAAGAATTTGCCTGCGGCCAGGCGATTGCTGATCTTCGGAACCGTCGTGATTGGAGGTGTTGTGATTTACAGTCTCTATCTCGTTTCAACTCGCGTTTGATGAACGGCGACACTTTTGGAACCATTTTGACTTTGCGAAAAAATCCGATTCGGTAGCAACACCCCAAAGCGTCTGTGGCCAAAAAGTCGATAAAGCTGTAGCGTTGGGCTTCAGCAGATTGGTTTCCGCGCCGCAAACCGGCAAATTGTTTCAATTTCGGCTCGACCACGCTGTATATTATGATGACACCTCGTGACTCGCTTTGCCCATAGAAATGATCATGCTGCTTAGGTCTTCAATCGCTGCCGTTTTGTTGCTAGCTGCCTCAACGCCACTGTTCGGCCAATCGATTGACTTGAGCAACGTGGTTGCCGGCGACACGATTGATAACTCCACCGTGATTCCAGACGGTTCGGTCATCAATCTTAATGGCGGATCGATTGCTTCGGGGACGATCTTCAGTGCCATGGACTTTCCCAACGGTGTCACGCTGAACATCAACGACGGAACGGTCGGGTTTGGCGTCGAAATCAACAACTCGACCATCAACATCGATGGCGGACAAGTTGCGGTCGGTGCGACTGACCTTAGTGAAGGCGTCAACAACTTTAACAACACCGTGACGGTGACTGATGGCGAGGTAGGCGGTTTCTTTCAACTGCGTGGCACATCAACATTGGATCTTTCTGGCGGATCGGTCGAATCGTTCGGGACGCTGCTAGATGCAACTGCGACTGTCACCGGCGGATCATTTGGTTTGGTAGACAACAACGGCATCCTGAACATCTCTGGCGGCGACTTCGACACGTTCCGCACATTTCCGGTCAGTTCTGAAGTCAATTTGTTCGGCACGGATTTCGCGATCGACGGCGTACCCATTACCGGTTTGACGCTCGGCCAGAATTTGGAAATCACCGACCGAAATGTAACGTTGACGGGCACACTGAGCGATGGTTCGACATTTTCGAACTTCCTCGATTCCACAACTCCCACCAGCGACCTTGATTTCGATCCGGAACCTGGCGTGATTCTTCCCGGTTTTGCTTCGGGGGGATCAACGGTCAGTGTCACATTGGTGACTCCATCGGTGCCCGAGCCAAATTCCATGGCGTTGATTGTATTGGCAAGCTGCGGCGCGATGTTCCGTCGTCGGCGGTAGAAGAGTCTCGCATCCACTTCTGAAGGAGCTTGTTTTGTTAAGAGATGATGACCTCGTAGGCGTCGGCGAATTTGACAACGACATCATGGCTCAAGAAGCCATCAACATGCTGGCCGAGCATGACATTCTGGCCCAGATCAACGACGCGGGCACATTCGATCTAGGGATCGGAGAGCTACCGGCGATCCAATTGATCATCGCTCGCTCGAACCTTGAGAAAACCAAAGCTCTATTGGCTGAATTCCAAGTCGCTCAAGACGAAACTTGCCCCGCGTGGACCTGCGGTTGCGGCGAAGAAGTCGACGAAGGGTTTTTCGCCTGCTGGTCCTGCGGCGGCGAATACAAACCTGCCTGAGAAGTGGCACATCTTTCATCCATTTGTTTTGGTGATGTACGATGCGGCCAAACATCAAGCTTATTGGGTTGATATCCAAGCCTACCTAGAAGAGCATTTTGAAGAATTTGGCAAAGCGTTAGAAAACGAAGCAACAACGATGACGATCCATTTGCCGGTCGCCAATAAACTGAACAAATCGGCAATCGACGAATTTCGGACTATTCTGCTAAATCGAACCAACAACATCGATTTGAAGGATTGAACATGAACAGCAACTTAACGAATCAAGATCTTAGGCAGCTTCTATTGGATCTTGGTTTTGATCGAAAAACGATCACAAAGAACCACAGCCGTGTTTTTCGACACCCTGAATCCAATTGCGTTATTGTCCTTCCAGATAATCGCAACGATGAAGCCGCGAGACTTGCAGATGTTCTTGGCGTGAAAGACCAACTGGCTCAACATGGCCATTTGGATGGAGTAACTTTTGATCAGTATCTGACTGAACGCAAATTGCCCTCCGCTTAACCGGACCACAAAAGGTTTCAGGAGCCACCTGCCGAGCGCGTTTAGCGACTGCCTTCGCCGTTGGCTATCCGAACAAAAAGGATGAATGCGTAAACAGCAGGCGATTGCAGGCCCGACTGTTGTTACCGGCGGACTAACCGGACCTTTCTTTTGCAGATCTCAGGATTGGACCGCTGGTTATGAAAATCCCACGCCCACCGACGTCCTAGGCGGCCTAGATTTTTCGGTCACCTACTTCCTGGGATTGTCACGTGAAAATCACAACGCTGCTTAGCCTGCCGCTTTCGTTAACCCTGTTCGCACTCGTTACCGCTACCTTTCCATCGTGGTGGTGTGGCTTGGGTGCAGAAAAATGGCTTGACGATCCTGAACAACAAATTGCGTTCGCTGCGGCGTTTGAAAAGCACGCCAAAACGGATCTTGCGATTGGCGACTTTGGCACCGCAAACGAACAGTACAACGGCGAATGGCTATTCTGCACCCACGTTCTAGGTGCAACCGGATTCGCGCAAATGGCGATCCAGCACCCCGAAGCGAAAGAGCATTACCTCCAACAGATGGAAGTCTGTATCGAAAAACTGCTCGACGAAAACATGCAGCGCTTTGATGAAAAGCTCTGGGGTAACAAAGCGATGGAAACCCTCGACAGTGATACCGATCACCATGGTGCCTATTTGGCCTACCTAAATTTCGTGCTCAGCTTACATCGAACCTTAAAACCTGAATCCCCCTTTGCCGATACCAACGACCGCATCACCGCAGCACTCACACGGCGATATGCAAACAGCAAACTGATGCTGGTGGAGACGTATCGACGTCAGGTTTACCCCGCAGACAATTGCCTCGCGATCGCATCAATCGGCTTGCATTCGCAAGCAACGGAGGCCGATCACAGTGAACTGCTGGACAAGATCATCAGCAACTTTCGTGAGGTTTGCATCGATAAGAAATCTGGCCTGATGTTTCAGGCGATCAGTCCCTCGTCAGGCAGGCCCATCGATGAGCCGCGTGGATCGGGCACGGCTTTCGGTTTGTATTTTCTGAGCTTCGTCGATCGAGAACTTTCGCAAGAACTCTATAACGCCGCCAGAACAGAACTGGCCAGTGATGTCATCGGGTTCGGTTTGATGCAAGAGTACCCTGAATCCAGTCCCGGCGGGATCGGTGACGTTGATTCGGGCCCGGTCATCATGAACTTTGGCGTCTCACCCACAGGATTCATGATCGCTGGCACTCAAATCTTTGGCGATCACGATTACTTCAAGAAACTCTATCGGACTTCCGTCTTGTTCGGGGCGCCGCTGGATTCCGGTGGAAAGTGGGAATATGTCTGTGGCGGCCCATTGGGCAATGCCATCATGTTTGCCATGCTCACTGCCGTTCCGGCTGACGTGTTCGAATCTCAAAAAGAGGAGGCAAACCAATGAGCAAGAAAAAAGAAACAACGCTATTTCAGTCGTATCGGCGTACGGTATTGACGATCATCGTATTGGTCATCGTGCACTACACGTTGTTGTGCTGGCTGGACGGTAGCAATGCGTTTGCGATTCTGACCGCATCAGGCAAAGACACGCCGGCTTTGACCACCTTAGCCGCCATGACATTCGTCGGCCTCAGGATGTACCTCTACCTCGTGGTCCCCGGCATGGCGATGGCTCGAATCGGATCCGCGACATTGCGGTGGTATGGGGAAAAGCCTTCGGATCCGCAACTCGCGCCAGCCGAGTAAACAAACTGGGCGGAGAAGTTGCGATCGGCCGGTGGGAACCGGCCCTACGATTTACTCGCAAGCCGCGAATTCGGCGAGGTTGGCTGCGGCCACCGATTGAGGGCAGCTCCAAACTAGAAAGAACATGGCCTCGCGACACCAGCGTCCCACCGGATGACCTTCCACAAAACCGGCTCCCTTGGCGACCACCAACGCGGCTTGGGTGACACGTAACGCCAAACTATTGGCTTGGGCTCGAATCTCCGCTGGCGTAACGCGATCGCTTCCCTCGGCGGCATCGAAAAGCTCCTGCTGCAAACGCTCCCACTGAGATCGAAATGCCTCTTGGGAAGCCGCCACGTCGTTTCGGCTCTTCGATTCGCGCTCGATGAAATCGATGGCTGCCCCTGCCAAACCCAGTGCCAGAATGGAAGTCTGCAACCCCCCTGCCCCGCCGCCATTGGTGGCCAGCACATTTTCTTTGGGGCCGGCGACAACCTGTTCCGGTTGCACCGATAGATTGTCGCAGCGGACCGCACCGGTGTGGCTGGAAGAAAGCGCCAGCAGCGGAAACGTTTTTTGCACGACGACTTCAGGACGACTCGTATCGGCAAGGAACAGAATCTGTTGACCGGTGTCGATGTCGCCTTCCATCAACGAGGCTCCCATCAAGATATAATCGGCTTCCGCGCCGCCGGTCACCCATGGCACCGAACCGTTGATGGAAAATCCTGAATCCGTTCGCGTGGCAATCACTGGCGGTTGCTTCAAATGCTGGCGACTGGTGGTCAGGTGGGAGATCCCGACGGTCATCGATATCTTGCCCGACAACATCGGTTCGATCATCGAACTCAACAGTTGTTCATTTTCGCAACCGATGATTCGGCGAAGTGCGGCGACGCGCTGAGTCAGAATAAAGGTCGTCGTCAAATCACTGGCCGACAGTTGAAGGTACCCCCGCGCGATAGCGGACGCGCTCCAACCGAATCCGCCCAGTTCGAGGGGAGCGAACCAGCGAAAAAATCCGGATTCGCCACAGCGTCGCAGGGATTCTGCGGGCCACGATTCGCTGCCGTTTTCGCGAACCGCATCGCAAAGCTGGCTCAGTTCAGGATGGTCGGGGGAAGTCATCATCGGTTGGCGTCTGTTCAGTCCGCAGAGATCGTCTTGCTGGTGGTCAGATAAAGAATCTGTCGTTTGTTCACTTCGATCTCTTCAGCGATCTCAAAGTGCTCTTCAATGATAGTCCGCCACTGATCGAAAGTCCGGCGATTGACATGAAGTTCTTGGCCAGTGCCCGTTGATTCACCATTGTGAATCGAAAACGCTTGTCGTTTCACCTGCTTCATGTTGGCAAACAAGCCTTCCACCTGCGGATCATAGAGATGCTCGATGCAGTCGATGCAAACCGCACTGTCAAATTCGGCGATGTCATCAATAGGTTGAGTGATGTCTCCGATCCGCATTTCGGGATGGACGCGAATCTGATCGATGCCTTCGGCTTGAAAACCGTACTCGCGAAGCCACTCGACCGTGTGGCCTCGACCACAGCCCAGATCGATGACCTTGCCTTCGATCCAATCTTTGTACTGAGGCAACAACCGCACGCCGGGACAGCGCCCCGATTCGGCATCGCCGTACCAAGGATTCTCCTCGTAGATCTTCTGATAGAGGTCTTTGGAATCGGCTGGATGTCCGGGAACTTCTTCGATATCCATGTTGCTGTCGTCGGTCATTCTTTTGTCTCGATTTCTGTTTCGCAATCGGCAAGGCTGAGCAATGCCATCGCGGTTCCGTAAGTTCTACCTATTTCATGTGAATCGACAAAACAGCCGTCCAACTCCGGTAAATCCAACACCAAATTTCGCTGCCGCTGGGCGAATTCGACTCGCAACTGGGTGTCTTCGACTTTGGTAATCGCTTCGGTGCGGGATCGCATGCAGTACCAAAAAAAGAAACCGCCGTAATTGTGCTCCGAAGTGTGGTTATCGTACTTTAGAGCTCGGGCCATATTCGCATGGCGATCGAAGGCCAATCGAATGCTGCGGATTAAGTCCTTTTGCGTGGAGGCACCGGAGACCAACAGCGCCCCTTCGCACAGCGGCATCCGACCGGCGCTCTCAGTCTGGGCGGATAGATCGGCGACTTTCGTGGGAACCTTATCCCACTGCCGACTGCTCTGATATGTAAAACCGCCATCGCGATAACGGCATCGCTGGAGAGCAGCGACTCCAGATTTAATGCGGTTGGGATCCGCGGTGGCTCCCAATTGTTTGGCCTCGTGAATCGCCCACAGCGCCGACGCAGTCACAAACGGGTTACGATACTCGTGATACCAGTCACCGTTGCGGGCGGACTGGATGCCTTCGAGTGCTTCCAGGGAACCGGTCACGGCTTTCATCCAATCGCGATCGATCGCGGCCAGTTTGTTAAACAGGCGCAGGCGGTAGAGCAAGGCCCAGAAAATTTCGTCTTTGTCACGAGTGTTAAGATTATCGTTATTGGCCGCGTATTTAGCAGCCGCATCGATGGCTTTATCCAACCGCGGACGTAGGTCGGCAAGATCGTCCCGATTCCGTGCATCGAGCAACGCCATGGCACACAGCGACGTTACCGCAAGATGCACGTTGGGCAAACTATCGGTGCCGCCGAAGTCATAGTCCGAGTCCTTGAACCCGCCATCCTCGCTCTGCATCGTCAGCAGAAACTCCACGCCACGTCGCCATAGTTGAGCTTCGGTCCAGCATCCCTTGGGGGCCGCGGAGCCAGGCGATTGGATGCCGGCTTGCAGGGCGGCCTCCGGCAGAGCCCCAACTGTTTCAAATCCACGAACAAAGGGCCCGATGCCCTGAGATTCAGCAGCGGCTTTCCAGCCGAGGGGATGGTTGGGATACCGCTGTGCCGTCGACGTAAATTTTTGTTTTGCATCGGCGTGACGATTGAGGCGAAACAAAGCCATCGCTTGGTACAGTTCCAACCCAACGGAATCGCCGGCGAGCTGCAACACAGCTTCGTAGTCCGATTTCGCCATCGCGGCGCGAGCCGCAATCAGCTCGTCCGAAAGCGGCACGTCGGTGGCTTGCTTGAATAGACTTGCCGCCCACTGTGGGCTCATCGTCGTGATTCGATCGATTTTGAATGACACCGATGCGTCGGGTTTGAGAACCAAAAAGCCGGGTTCGATAAATTTGAAGCGCTGCAAATCATAGGCTTCCGCCAGTGGTCGATCGGGAATCAGCATCAGAGGAATGTAATTCTGATTGGCTGACGTGTAGACTTCGGGGACCGACCAGAAACCTGCCCGCATGTAGCGATCGACTTCCTTTTTGCGATCCATAAACGTGTCGGGCAATCGTGGCACGTACCAAAGGATGGGCTTGCCCGAGGCAGCGGACTCTCTACGGGCGGTCGTAAAATCAGTCCGCCACTGGATAGCGGTGCCAATTTTTGAAGCCGTCGCAGAAGGCTGAACACGAATCTTCTTGGTCGAATTTTGAGCGAACACGTTGCGCAAGAATCCGAATAGGACGACCGTTGCGAGCCCTAACAAAACGAGCTTCAACAGGAAGGATCTTCGTCTGGAGACCGGCGCGCCGGTGCTGGAAACCGCTTGCCCTTCTTCCGGGCCGACGTCAGAACTGGCTCGCTTTGCTTTACCCCAGAAAGTCATCGATCAGGTCCTTTACTTCTTTGGCGTTGTAGGTGGATTCCACGGGGACTCTCAATAAAGGCAACCCCGCCGCATCCATGGCGTCGTTAACAAAGGCATCTCGTTCGATCCGATCGGGACGCTGATGGGATGCATCATCGACTTCGATCGCCAACACGGGTTCCAAGGAATTCGGATCGCACAACACAAAATCAATGTGCTTGGCGAGGATCTTGTTGAGCCACTTGCGGCCTTGGGCGTTTCCTTTTTCGACTCGAATCAGATCCGCGATTCGAACCATCGCAAAAATCTCCCAATCGTCCAAAACGGCCTTTCGCAGGGCCTTGAAGAACCGCAGTTCCGACTTCGTGGCCAAGGAGGGGCGTTTGTAATAGGGCATTGGTGCCGGGGCGGCGTACATCCGCAACAGCAGGATCACGGCGGCAAATACCGCCAAGCCGACCCAGAAAGGCCAATAGTTGATCAGGATAGCGTACAGTTGGTCCATTTTTCTCGTTCAAAAATGTGCCGAACGTCTCTCGGGAAAAACGGTCTCATGAATTACGATAACATCTTCTTTTTTATCCGATACCTCTGGCACCCAACAGATCAAACAAAACGATGAGCCTCGCCGGGACCCAACCAGCTCTTAAACCACTAAAAATCGGGAACGTTGAAATCGGATTCCCCGTCGTTCAAGCTGCGCTTTCGGGCTACAGCGATTGGCCGATGCGAGTGATCGCCCGTCGCTTGGGGGCACCCTACACCGTCTGCGAAGTCATGCTGGACGAATTTCTGGTCAACCTGAAAGAGCGGAAACGGACCAGTCACTTCCTGCATATCTCCGATGAAGAACATCCGGTCGGGGGGCAACTGATGGGTGCCGAACCGGAGCAGTTTGCTCTGGGAGCCATGCGACTGGTGCAAGCCGGTTTCGATATCATCGATATCAATTTTGGCTGCCCGGTCAAGAAAGTCCTCGGTCGCTGCCGCGGCGGTTTCCACTTGAGCCAACCGAAGGTCGCCCTCGAAGTGATTCGACGCACGCGTGAAAACGTTCCCGACGAAATTCCGGTGTCGCTGAAAATGAGGCGAGGCATCGATGATTCCGCCGAAAGCCGCGATCAGTTTTTCGAGATTCTTGATGGGGCGTTTGAGATCGGTATCGCGGCGGTAACCGTTCACGGTCGTACAGTGAAGCAGCGCTACGTCGGGCCCAGTCGCTGGGAATTCCTCAAGGAAGTCAAAGACCACATTGGCGATCGGATCCTGCTGGGCAGCGGAGATCTGTTTACGCCTCAGGATTGTTTGGACATGATCGCTCAAACGGGAGTCGATGGTGTCACTGTGGCTAGAGGAGCCATTGGGAATCCGTGGATCTTCGATCAAACCCGGGCGCTTGCCAAAGGACTTCCCTTGCCAGATCCTCCGACCTTGCACGAACAGCGCGAGGTGCTGCTGGAACATTTTCGACTGGCCGAATCGTTGTATGGGGAGAATCGAGTTGGGCAGTTGATGCGTAAGTTCGGAATCAAGTATTCGATTCTTCATCCGCTTCATAAAGAAGTTCGATCCGCGTTTGTGAAAGTTCGGCACCGTGAGGATTGGGAAGCCGCTGTCAAAAAGTTCTACGGTGAAGATGGACCGGGGACTCATCCCGACGGTCGCATGCATAAAGCCAAAGGCAGCGACTGCGAAGCGAAGTGAATGGGGCAGGGAAGTGTTTTCTCTCTGCAGGCGATGATACGACTGGGTCTTTTGTGTTTGATGGAGATTCGTGTCCGGCTGAATGAGGCATGCTCACGCTGCGCGTGAAGCATGGCACCCCGATATCGGACTGCGGGTGGATGATGGTTTCACGAAATTTGCAGGTCTGCCACACGTCGGTTTCGGCCGCGGAGCGTCCGAACCACAAAGCGCTCCACTGCGCAGGGAACATGCTCACGCTGCGCGTGAAGCATGGCACCCCGATCTAACATCTCACGCTGCCATCCCAATCTGACATCCCGGCATTGCTGGAATGGCTCTTGGTGCGTGTGAAGCATGGCATCTGAGAGGCCAAAGTTGT
The DNA here is from genome assembly GCA_964510005.1 of uncultured Pirellulaceae bacterium. GTDB lineage: Bacteria > Planctomycetota > Planctomycetia > Pirellulales > Pirellulaceae > Mariniblastus. The sequence continues at coordinate 3,066 of CAZDZX010000075.1, read as the reverse complement.
TGGCGGAGTGCGTCTTTGACCGGATATAGGCTGGAAGTCCCGACGGTGATTGCCATAATGGACGGTCCACGAACTCTCTCGATCACTGAAGATGCAAAAATATCCCTCTGTCGCGTCGCTCAAGACTCACGAACAGTTTCAAAGCCGCTTAACCGAACTAGGCCTGTCGCTCGAGGCCGACAGCGAACTCGCCCCCGGATCCGATTCTCCGTTAGGCCAACCCATGAACACCAGCTCCGGCACGGTCGGAAATCGTTTCGCGATTCTTCCGATGGAAGGCTGGGACGGGACCACCGAAGGACAACCCACCGAACTGACGCTGCGACGCTGGGAAAATTTTGGCGCCAGCGGTGCGAAACTCATTTGGGGCGGAGAGGCCGTTGCGATCCGACCTGACGGACGAGCCAATCCCAACCAGTTGATGCTGGATTCTCCCTCCAAATCTGATTCGATCAAAAAGTTAAATGAAACCCTCCGCGAGTCGCACCGCAAAGCTTTCGGAAATGAAGACGGGCTGGTCGTGGGCCTGCAATTGACTCACTCGGGACGTTTTGCACGGCCCAATCGAAAAGACACCCTTGAACCCAAAGTCGCGTATCGACATTCGCTGCTGGACAAGCGATCGGGCGGGCAGCCCATCGAATTGATGACCGACGAAGATCTGCAAGATCTGATTCAGCGATTCATTGTCGCGGCGAAGTGCGCTGAAGATTCCGGGTTCCAGTTTGTTGATGTGAAACACTGTCACGGCTATCTGGGGCACGAACTGCTTTCGGGTTTTGACCGGGAAGGAAAATACGGCGGCAGTTTCGAAAACCGAACTCGGTTCCTTCGCGAGATCGTTGAGGGCATTCGCGGTCAAACAGGAATTCAGGTTGGCGTTCGGTTGAGCATGTTTGATTTCGCTCCCTATTCGCCAGGCGATAACGCTCGCATCGGTGTCTCCGAGGGCGGTCCCGATTATCGCGACGCGTTTGGCCCGGGAACGAATTCGGATGACATTGATTTCGAAGAGCCATTCAAGTTTATGGAACTGCTGCGAGAATTGGAAATCGATTTAATTTGCACCACCGCGGGTAGTCCTTACTACAACCCGCACATTCAACGGCCCGCGGCGTTTCCTCCCTCGGACGGATATTTCCCGCCAGAAGATCCGCTGGTTGGCGTCGACCGGCAGATTGCCGCGACTGCAAAACTGAAAGCCGCGTTCAGCGATATCAACTTCGTCGGTTCAGGGTACAGCTATCTCCAAGACTGGTTGCCGCATGTCGGTCAGCGCTGTGTCCGCGAAGGCCAAGTCGATTCGATTGGCTTGGGGCGGATGGTGCTGTCCTATCCCGAACTGCCGGCCGATGTGCTGGGCGACGAACAGATGAAACGCAAAAAGATCTGTCGAACGTTTAGTGATTGCACTACGGCGCCGCGAAACGGGATGATCTCAGGCTGCTTCCCGTTGGATCCGTTCTACAAAGTGATGCCCGAGCGGAAGCAGTTAATCCAACTTAAAAAGCAGTTTACCGAAGGCAAGTCGTAGTATGAAGAAACTTGGATTTGTAGGCGCCGGAAAAATGGCTCAGGCGCTGGCAGGCGGGATCGTTTCGCAAAACCCGGACGTCGAGGTCGTTGTTTACGATCCCGTCGAACAGGCGATCGAAAATTTCACTCGGCGTCTGTCGCCCGTAGGCGTGAAGCCCGTGGCATCGAACCGGGAAGTATTTGAGTTCTCTGACGCGGTATTTTTGGCGGTCAAACCGCAGAGTTTCCAATCGGCCATCGAATCGGCTGAAATCGAAAAAGCTCTGTCGTCGCGTGCCAACATGCCGGTTGTGGTCTCCGTCATGGCTGGAGTGACCATCGATCTAATTGAGAAACAGACTGGCGTCAACCAGATCGCACGAGTGATGCCCAATACGCCCTGCCTTGTCGGTGCGGGCGCGATGGCGGTTGCGTTTTCCGATGCTGTTGATGAAGCCAGCCGCGAAGCCGTTCGTCAGTTCTTGCAAACGACCGGATTGGTGAAGGATGTCTCAGAAGAAAAACTTGATGCCGTGACGGGGCTTTCAGGTTCCGGCCCCGCGTATGTGTTCGAGTTCACCAACGCGTTGGCTGCTGGAGGTGTTCGGGCTGGTTTGACTGAGGAGATGGCGATGGAGTTGGCCGTTCAAACCGTGCTGGGGGCGGCCAAACTAATTGTGGAGTCTGGCGAACACCCGCTGACGTTAAAAGACCGTGTCACTAGCCCCGGAGGCACCACCTTGGAAGGGTTGAAGGCGTTATCCGAAGCCGGTTTCGAAGCGGGCGTGATAGCTGCCGTTGAATCCGCCACCCGCCGCTCAAAAGAACTTGGCAAAACCGAATGAGGGATTTTCCCCGCAGCTGTTTGGCTGTGGTATAAACAGGCTTTCCATTTTAGCGCGGCATTGTCATGTCACTGTTTGAAAATCCTCAATACGAATACACCGACACATTTTTTGTATTCTTCAATCGAGAGAACTTGCCGGCAGCCAAACTGCTGGAAACTTCGATTGGTGGATTGGGTTCGCGCTATCAGCCACAGAACCTTTCGCTGAAAGAGGATCGATTCGAATCGCTCACGGTGCTTTCGCCAATCGATTACTCTGCCGTTGATATCGTGTTGGATCTGAATGTCGAAGTCGAATCTCAGATCGAAGAGATCGATAGCGAGTTTCGCGCCATGACACTTTCAGGCGACGATCGCGAAAAATTGAGCCTGCTGAAAAAATGCGATGCCCGTTTCGACTTGTTTCACTTCGAACAGCTCGTCTCCGGCAACGATGATCCCGATGCCTTCATCGATCCCGGCGGCCTCTTGATCGTGCTGGAAAAACTGAGAGACCTTTGCTCTGGAATAGGGGTCGACCCCCAGTCTCAAATGTTGCTGTAAGGCCCATCGCGAACGCAACATCCGACCATAAGCAGGGCTGATCGTTAGCGGCTTATCGTTTCTCAGATAAATGTAGATTTGCCTGTTATCAATTGAGCACTCTTCCGGGTAGCACATCGGCAAAATTGGTGAGGCTGCCGGGCATCGGAGATATCTAGTGC
>CAZDZX010000074.1:10300-16262 GCA_964510005.1 uncultured Pirellulaceae bacterium | reverse complement strand
CCTAGCCAACCATGGCCGGTAGGAACCGGCCCTACAGCCTCCGATCCTCGAGTAGGGCGTACAAATCTCTTACTGTTTTTCCACTTCCGCGTAGAAGCTCCCCAGTTTCTTGCCGTCTTTCATGACGAAGTTGCAAATCAAGTCCGCCTTGCCGGCTGGCAATTCGAGTTCGAAAGAAACGCTGACATCGTCGGTCGTAACCGGTTTCTCTTTCTCGACGCCGGCGATTTTAATCTGGGCCGATTTGATCGCGAGAGCTTTGCCGGGTTCTTCGCGGTAGGCTTTGAGTCCGGGGACGGGTTCGCCGGCAGGGATGCCTTCAGTAATCTTCTTGCCCAGTTCCTTGGGCCAGCGCAGGAGCGTGATTCGATAAGTGCCTGCTTCGGCAACGTTCAACGCCCAGTGGCCGGAGCCTCGTTTGCCCGCGCGTACGTGCTCGTGGTTCCATGGAACGACTTTGTTTTTGGTGTACCAGTCGTGACTGGAAAGTCGGCTGATTTTCTCTTGGTCGGAACCAATCACGATTCTGGCGTTCTTTTTGAAAGCCGGAGAAATGTCTGTCCACCACGCTTCGTAGTCTGATCTCAATTTGTTAAACACGTCCGGATACTTTTTGGCCACGTCATGTTCTTGACCCGGATCGGCTTGAATGTCGTAGAGGGATTTGCCGCCGACCAATCGCCAGCGCTGAGTCATCGTAGCCGAGCTTTTCCATTTTTTGGGATCGCGAATTCGCTGGGAGTCCGTGATCACAGTCCGGTCCGCCCAGTCGGCTTTGGGATTTTTTAGCAGCGGCACGATAGATAAGCCGTCGGGTTTGTAAGACGGATCGAGTGCATCGAGTCCGCAGAGTTCAATCAGGGTGGGCAGGATATCGATGTGGGCGGTCAGTCGATCAACGTCTGCGCCTTGGCTGAGTCCGCCGGCGGGCCAATGAATGAAAAACGGGACACGGTGTCCTCCATCGGTGGAGCTACCTTTGCCGCCTTTCATGCCGGCGTTGTGAACATTTCGTCCGCGGGCGGTGCCGTTGTCGGTGGTGAATACAAAGATCGTGTTTTCGGCGAGTCCTTTTTCTTTCAACCATGTTTGCATTGCGCCCACATTTTCATCGATGTTGGCAATCATGCCAAAGAAAACAGAGGTTTCCATGACGGCGGCTTCGGAGGCTTTCTCGCCGAGCTGTTTTCTAACCAGCGGCACGTAGGGTTTCCAATATTTTTCCAAACAGTGAAACGGCCCGTGGGGAGCGTTGGTCGAGATGTAAGCGAAAAACGGTTTGCCGGCGTCGGTGCTTTCGGAAATGAAACGCTTGGCTTCACTAAAGAAAATGTCGGTGCAGAATCCGGAGTACTTCTTTGGCACGCCGTTGTGCCAGTAAGTATCTTCAAAGTAAGCGTTGTCCCAGTAGTCGGGTGCTTGGCCGACGCCGCCGGCACCGTGCCGGACGACATCTGTGAAACCGCGATCTTCGGGGCGAAAGGGATAGTTGTCACCCAAGTGCCATTTGCCAAAATGACCCGTTGCATAGCCTTTCGCTTTAAACACATCGCCGAGCGTTTTTTCGTTTTCGAACAGGAACGAGCGGCCCATGATGGTGTGCCACGGTCCGCAGCGGTTGGTGTAGTGGCCGCTCATCAACGCGCCCCGCGTGGGAGCGCAGGTGGGGCTGACGTGGTAGTCGGTCAGTCGCACACTGCTTTGATACAGTTCATCGATTTTTGGTGTTTTCAGGATCGGATTGCCGTGGCAACCGAGGTCTCCATACCCTTGGTCATCGGTGATCACAAAGACCACATTGGGTTGTTGGATGGCTTGCGCGGGTGCTGCAACGAGAAGCATTGCGGCGATAATGAACCAGAACTTTATTGAGAGCTGACGGGGCATGGATGCTGTTTTCAAATTTCACCGCATTGTTTTTTGTTTTTTGAATCCGAATTTTCCATCGTAGTTGAATGCCCGTCAATGAACAGGGCGAGTGGAGTTTCAATGAGTGCAGCGATGCCGGCCGTTTTTGCCAGCAAGTCGGATTTCAGCTGAGGTGTTCTGGGCCCAATGAACCACTTTTGGGTCTAAGCATTGCGTCCAAGTCGAAGCAAACTCCGCTCCGCTGGGCATAGGTGACGTTGGACAGCGAACCAACGCTGGAGCCCAAACCACCGTTCGACACTTGTTCAACGTCTTATGCGCGGGAATTTTCACGAAAAAAGTTGCTTCGAGGGTGTGTTGCGGGACATTCCTTTGAAGACGCGGGTTTGGCGAATGTCGAAATCACCGACAAGTCAGGTTGTTCGGCTTACCACATCCCGCAAGGCAGTATGTTGGTCTACGATCCGACCTTTGGCCGACAGTCGGACGAAAGGAAATCGGTATCAACCACTCAGTTGGCTCCAACGATTCTAAAGCAGTTGGATGTCCGAGTTCCTGAATACATGAAGCCCTCGTTTGCCGTTCCGACTGGGTAAGCTGGACTTCGCATCAAAAGACACGACCCGAATTGTCAGCGAGGGTTCCCTCGCGAACGGTTCGGGTTGTGATTCAACGTGTACGGCTTCGCGCACCTGAGCTTCATCGGTGGTGTTGCTCTGCTTGTCTTTACAGGAACTTGACCTTGCCGGACACAAGCTCGTAGTAAGCGGGAGCAATCTTGAGGCCTTTGGCGCCCGCGATGATGGGGGAGCGCTCCGCAAGTTCTTTAGCCGTCAGTTTGGCGTTCTTTTTCACGATCGTGTTGACCGATCCTTTGCTGAGCGCCGGTTTGATGTGACAAACCAGATGGTTCAGGTTGTAGCCATTGTCTTTGCCTTCAACGGCCGCCCCGACGGCACCGCAGCTTTCGTGACCCAGCACCACGATCAATTTTGTGTTTAGGTGGGCGACGGCGTATTCGATACTGGCGATCGAAGAGGTATTGGCAACATTTCCGGCAACACGGCAAACGAAAATTTCACCAAGCCCTGTGTCAAAGATCATTTCGGGCACAACCCGACTGTCAGCACAGCTTAGAATGATGGCAAACGGTGCTTGACCGCCACCAAGTTCTTTTCGTCGCTCAATGTCCTGTCGTTCGTGACAAGGCTTGTCGCTGGCGAAGCGTTTGTTGCCGTCTTTGAGTAATTTGAGAGCTTTGTCTGCAGAAACTGATTTTGCCATGGATACAAACTCCTGTTGAAAGTTGTTAAATAATAGGACTACGTTTTAAATTACAATCTGAAGTGAATCCACCCGAGTGTTGTTGCAGGCCGATCGGGGCCGACAGGCACTAGGAGCCGCAAATTTGCCGTGTTAGATTCGTTGACCGGTAGCCCAGAGGGAATGCAACATGCAAATTAACAATAACTGGATCAAGATCGGGGCTCTGGTTGCCGCCTTGGCCGTGGTCCTAGGTGCCTTCGATTTTCAGGCCATTGCCAGCCACTACAATAGCGGTGGTCCATCACAGGAATCACTGGGTCCGGGACGGCCGTCTGATTCCAGTGTCGAATTTGGAAAAGCGATTCTGTTTCAGTTCGTCCACGCGTTGGCGATCGTTATCGTTGGCGTCTTGATGGTGCTGCGTCCCGGTCGATTGTTGAAACTGTCGGGTCTGAGTTTTCTGTTGGGGACCGTGATGTTCTCAGGCAGCATCTACGCTGTGGCGCTGACCAACATTCTGTGGCTGCAGCATTTCAAGCTGGTGGGTGTGGTGCTGTTGGTTGCGGGCTGGATTTTGCTAGTCGAAGGCGCCTGTCCGGGATGGAATGCGAAAGGCCAGCAAGAGCCGGCCGAGGTGAAGAACCCTGAGAAGCTGTAGCAAACCTCTCGCATTAAGTTCGAGAGCAGACGATTGCTCGTAAGTAGTGCGCCGGTTTGTCGTGTCGCCTTCAGGTTTGTAGTACCGTCTTGAAGTTTGTATTCCTTCAGGCGGAATGCGAGGTGATTCGTCCGCAAGTTTCGATTCCCGCTTCCACCGGCAGGGCCAGCATTAAGCCATCAAAAACAAGCAGGACCTTAGTTTTCTGGTTTCGCATTTTCGGTCGGTTTGGCAATGGCAAACAGGGTATCGCCGCGTCGCAGCAATAATTGCTGTCCCGCGGTGGCGGCGGCATACAGGACTGCCCCTGAAAAACGATCTTCGGGTTTGTCGCTTTTAGCGGCGTCGGGTTTGTCAGCCGACCAAAGCCGATTTTCCTCCAGCACTTCAAGTTTGTCGGCTGGCGAGACGACGCAGGAAGCTCCCGATTTCCCAAAGAAGTACAGTAGGCCGCCGGAGGCCAGCGGTGTTGCCCACACTGAACCACAGGAAAGCCTGCCGGCGAAGATGCGCTCTCCTGTTTCCACATGGTGGCAATGGGCAATGCCGGTGCGATTGACAAAGTAAGCTCGATTCTCAAACGCAAACGGCGATCCGAAAGAGCACGTTAGTTTCATGCTGGACCACAGCCACACGGCTTCAAAGCCGTCGTCGGTTTGTTTGATTTCGATCACGCCACTGCAAGGTTTCGTGAACGTGGTTTTGCCGCGACCGGCGGTCGAGCCGATCATGAACTTACCGTTGCCGACAGGGATCGGCGTCGTCGACGAGTTGCCCTGAATGTTGTCGAATTCCCACAGTCGTTTACCGGACGCTGGATCCAAGCCGACGACTTTGCCTGACGATGATAGTGTTAGGTGATCTGTTTCGCCGACGGCGACGAGTCTGGGGCTGCCCCAAGACGTGCTGCCCAGTCCCGCGACTTTCCAGACCGTCTCGCCATCGGATTTGTTGACGGCCATCACGTAGGGAGATTCGGATCGCTCCACCCAGACGAAAACGTGTTGATCATTTTGCTCCAATGAAGCGGCCAAGCCGTGTCGCGCCTTCACGTCTCCAAATTCGGCTGTGAGATCGCGCTGCCAGCGAATAGTCCCGTCGTGCTTCAGCGCGACCACGTTGCCGCCTTCGAACATAGCGATGATGCCTTGATCGTCAGCGACGGGCGAACAGGCCGCGCGGCTCACCATGACAGTATTGGCTTGCGGTGTGCTGTTGGGTTGCGAGTGGATCCATGCACGTTTTCCGGTCGCCATCGAAAAAGCTTCGACGTTCAGCGTTTCCTTGTTGGCGCCGGTGACCGATGTCGTGTAAACGGTTTCGCCGTGGACGATGGGTGAGGACTGACCGTAGCCGGCCAGTTTTGTCTGCCACGCGATCCCTGTTTCGGGCGACCACTGCGTGGCGATCTTTGCCGATTCAGCCGTCGGCTTTCCCCCATTGAGAAACGAAGACCACTGCTGAGCGTTCAGTTGAGCAGCGAACAGTGGGGGCAACGTCAGCGAGATCAATAGAACGCAATAGATTGGAATTCTCATCGTTCTGACTTTTGGTTGGGGGTGCGACGGTATGCTGGCCGCATTCTAGCATTTAGCCTGACTCTTTGCCGAGGCGCTGCTGAGGGCTGAGAGTCGGGGCAGGGTCCACGAAAAAAGGGTTTTCATCAAAGCGATGAAAACCCTTTTTAATAGCAGTGCGGACGAGAGGACTTGAACCTCCACGGGAAGTAATATCCCACTAGATCCTTAGTCTAGCGCGTCTGCCAATTCCGCCACGTCCGCAGTTGAAATTGGGCTGGTATCTTAGTGGTAGCTTAAGTCGTTGGCAACTGCATTTAGGACACCGATTCGGCGGATTTGTTCGGCCCTTTTACGTGGCTGACCCCAATCGTCGACGGATCCGTGCTGCCCCGTCCGGCGAGGGCTGGCTAGGAACCGCTCATCGGCTAGGACTTTTGAATAGCCTGCAGGCTGACATTCGTCCAAATTACTCTTTTGACGTATCTTGCTCAGGATCTGTACCTGAATCCATTATCGCCTTTTTGGAATCTACCTCATTCGATACGGCCGTTCGACTTGCAATCTCTTTGGGATCAGTTGGTCAATCTGCAAACGAAACTTCATTTGGCCATAAAGTAAACGGATATCAAAACGAAAGTAGATCAACCCA
>CAZDZX010000074.1:0-10200 GCA_964510005.1 uncultured Pirellulaceae bacterium | reverse complement strand
GCTGCCCAAACGCTGCCCAAATATCGAAGCTCTACGACACGAGTAGAGAATCCGCAGCAACGACTATCGTCGGCGGCGAATCAACAAAACCGTTCCCATCCCAATCAAAATCATGGTTGAACCGGGCTCTGGAATAGCTTTGGTTCCGAGGCCGGAAAATTGACCAACCGCAACGAAGTCGCGGCGCAACTGCAGAATAACGAACATGCGACCCGTTTACCTTGACTCTCACTAAGCCGTGGGAGTCCGTCGCGCTGACCGTGCTGGCCTTTAGATTGGGTCGCTCAATCGAGGCCTGAGGCATGGATTGGCCGTCAATCGGAGACTTATTTCGATCGACATTGACCAGTTGACGCAAAACCCCTAGCCTCCAGCTGGGACTCGATTTGAGTCATTGCAAGCTTAGTATCTTCCGGCGGCAAACGAGACCATAGGTCGGTTTGCTCCACGGTGATCATTCCCAACGGACAGACCCTCCCGCATCCGTGTTTCCCAAACTTATAACTCGATACGTCATCTTCGAGCTGCTGAAGGTTCTGCTTGTTTCTTCGGCGGCTTTTGTGTTGTTGATGTTGCTGGTTGGACTGGCGCAGAAAGCGAAGGAGCACGGGATTGGACCCGACATTGTGGTCCAGTTGGTGCCGTTTCTGCTGCCCGAAGCGCTGATGTTTGCGATTCCGGCCACATCGCTGTTCAGTGTGTGCGTGGTGTTTGGGCGGATGGCGTCGGACAATGAAGTCACCGCACTCGAATCGCTGGGGCTTTCCAAATCGATGATTGTGTTGCCGGCGATCGTGCTGGCCTTTGGGCTCAGCCTGTTTGCGGTTTGGCTCAACGATATCGCCCACGCGTGGAGTCATCTGGGAATCGAAAGGGTGGTGCTGCATAGCACCGACAAAATTGTCTACGGAGTCCTCAGGCAGGAAGGCAGTTTTCGCTCCGATAAATTCTCCATCGAAGTCGACGCTGTCGAGGGTCGCACTTTGATTCAGCCCACTGTCGAAATCAACAGTGATCAGAAAAGCAGTTTTCGGATGACGGCCGCCACCGGCGAATTGAAAGTCAATCCGGCGAACCATAGTTTAATGTTCCGCATGGACCGCGGCATGATCGACAGCAAGGACAAATTCACTTTACTGGAGGGTGATAAGTCGACTTATGAGATCCCGCTGCGCTCGTCGGAAGATTTTTCGATCTCGACTACCAATCCTTCGAATCTGTACCTGAGTCAGATTTCGCGCGAAGTCGAAGACCATCAATATCGGCTTGATGCGGCCGAAACCGATATGAGCATGGACGCAACGATGCAGTGGCTGACGGGCGACTATGTGGGGCTGACCACGTCCGATTGGCAATCCAGAAACAATAAACTGAAGGTCAGTCGCAATCGGTTCAACAAATTAAACGTCGTGCCGCATCGCCGTTGGGCCAACGGATTCAGTTGCCTTGCGTTTGCGATCGTGGGGATTCCCGTTGCGCTGCGATTGAAAACGGGCAACTATGCAACCACGTTTGGATTGTGTTTCGTGCCCATTTTGCTGCTGTACTATCCGCTGTTTATGTTTGGACTCAACGGAGCCAAAACTGGTGTCCTGCCCCCGTTTACCGTATGGTTGGGAAATATCGGTTGTCTGATTGTGGGACTGGTTTTGCTGCAGCGTGAATTGCGAAAGTAGTTGCGTTGCACGTCGTTGTTGGCCGCGGAGCGTCCAAGCCACGAAGTTCGTGGACGGGACGCTCCGCGGCCCGCACGAAGTTCGACATGTAATTTCGATTTTCTTATGGGTGTAGCCTTTGGCCGTCAGCGTCCAGCTCGCCTTCCGGCTCATGATGGCACTACGAACAAACTGTCACTCGATGCGATCGGCGTAGACGCGGCGCCAGTCGAGGCACTGTTGGCAGCCGGTGTCGAAATCGCGACAGACGTTGGGGCGGTGTTCGTGATGCGAGCAAAGCCGTGTTTCGGTGTCCAACCAAATGCAGGGACCATCAAACGAAGCCAGTGTGCCGTCGTAGTCCGGTTGCTCCCACGATTCCATGTGAGTCAGCAATTCCTGTTTCAGATCTTCCGGAAGTTTGTGCCACCACGACTCGCCGGGGTGTCCGCGCAAAAGTGCTTCCCGCCGCGCCGGATTTTTGGCTTGCTGTTTTAAGTTTTCGTCGGCTTCAATTTCGGCCGCGGTGAGTGGCTCTCGCGGCAAAACGAAGGCCGGATATCCCATGTGTAAGCAGCAGACACCGCAGCCTTCGCAGGACACGACCGGCAGCGCGGTGGGCTGGTTTTTCTCATTTTTGGCCATGCTCAATTTTCGGCAGCACACGGCAAGTGCATGCAGATAAGTTGTTAAAAGGACAATTCATCACAAATATCGTTAAAACGACAGCACCGTCAAACGCCTCTAGGGGGGGCTGAACTGGAAATAACCGGTATGTAACGTTGCATGGCGAACTTTTTTCGTGAACAGGTGTTGGAAAAGTCCTGTTAAACGCCTACTTTTGCGTGCTTGCTGGAGGCAAATTCGAAGCAAGTAAAACGCCTTATCGGACCTAGGAAATTGCCAATCAAGCCTCTGATTGGAATGGTCGATCTTGACAACATGGAAGGTTCCTTTTGCGGGTCAGGATGTTGCCTGACGAACTGCGTTGCTAATCCAAGAAAGAGAAAGATCACGTGAACGCTGCATTTTCAAATCTCGACCGTGAAGTATTACGGCATCTCAATTTCACGTTCGGCTGCATGAACGAGAAAGTCGATTCGGACTACCTCTATCGCGCCCTTGCGATCGCGGTTCGTGATCGACTGGTTGGACATTGGTGTGACACCCAGTCACGGATGCAAGCCTCCGATCAGCGAAAAGTCTATTATCTGTCTCTTGAGTTCCTCATCGGGCGATCGCTAAGCAATGCGATCCAGAACCTCGACCTTTCCGACTCCGCCGCAGAGGCGACTCGCAACTACGGTGTGGCATTGGAAGAACTCGCTCAACGCGAGCACGATGCGGGACTGGGTAACGGTGGCCTCGGTCGTTTGGCTGCCTGTTTTCTTGACAGTTGTGCCAATCTTGAGTTGCCCGTTGTCGGATACGGTATCCGCTACGAGTACGGCATGTTCCATCAGCACATCAAAGATGGCCGGCAAGTCGAAGATCCAGATCATTGGTTGAGAGACGGTAACCCATGGGAGATTGAACGCCCCGAAGACGTCCGCCGAATTAAATTTTATGGCCATACCTCCCACGTCGTTCACAGCAACGGAGAAAGCGGAAGCGAGTGGTCCAATACCTATGACGTGTTGGCGATTCCCTACGACATGCCGATCCCGGGTCATAAAAATGACACCGTCAATACGCTGCGGTTGTGGAAAGCGAGTGCGACGTCAGCATTTGATTTGAACGAGTTCAACGCGGGCAGTTACACCGAAGCGGTCGCTCAAAAGAACAACGCTGAACAGATCACGATGGTGTTGTACCCGAACGATTCCAGCGAAAATGGAAAAGAGCTTCGCTTGAAACAGCAGTACTTTCTCGTTTCGGCCAGTCTACAGGACGTGTTGGCCAGTTGGACGTCGAAGCACGGAAAAGACTTTTCAAACTTTGGTGCGTCGAACTGTTTCCAGTTGAATGATACCCATCCGGCCTGTGCCGTTCCTGAATTGATGCGTCTGTTGATGGACGACTACGATCAAACATGGGATCAAGCGTGGGAGATCACGACCAGTTGCATGGCGTACACCAACCACACGTTGCTGCCCGAGGCATTGGAGCGTTGGTCGGTTCGATTGTTTGGCAATCTGCTGCCCCGACTGTTGGAAATCATCTATGAAATCAACCGCCGGTTCCTCGAAGACGTTGCCGCGGCGTTCCCTGACAACGAAGACCTGTTGCGACGTGTCTCGCTGATCGAAGGCACACACGATCCCCACGTGCGGATGGCTTACCTGTCAATCGTTGGTAGTTTCTCCGTCAACGGAGTCGCTCAACTTCATACCGATTTGCTTAAGAAAGGCTTGTTCGCGGATTTCAATCGGATCTGGCCTGATAAATTCAACAACAAAACCAATGGCGTGACTCAGCGGCGCTGGTTGGCTCACTGCAACCCGGATCTCCGAGAGTTGCTCAACGAGAAAATTGGTGACAACTGGCAGCGGCAGCTAGAAGAAATCAAAAACATCGAATCTTACTGCGATGATGCTGAGTTCAGAAACCGCTGGATGGAAGTCAAGAACTCCAACAAGCAACGGCTTTCCAAATACGTGCTGGAAAACACCGGCGTCCATTTTGATCCCAGTTTTCTGTTTGATGTTCAAGTCAAAAGAATCCATGAATACAAACGACAATTGCTCAACGCCCTGCACTGCATTCATCTCTACGATCGAATCAAGCAAGGCAAAACCGAAGGGATGACACCACGCTGCGTGCTCGTTGGTGGAAAAGCGGCACCCGGTTATCACCTTGCCAAGATGATCGTCAAACTGATCAACAATATCGCCAGCGTGGTTAACGCTGATCCGGAAACCCAAGACCTGCTGAAAATTGTGTTCTTCCCCAACTATCGTGTGTCAGCGATGGAGGTCATCTGTCCTGGAACGGATCTTTCGGAACAGATTTCGACTGCCGGAAAAGAAGCATCTGGAACGGGCAACATGAAATTCATGATGAATGGAGCGTTGACGATTGGAACGTTGGATGGTGCCAATATCGAGATCCGAGAAAAAGCCGGTGCCGAGAACTTTTTCTTGTTCGGGCTCGACGCCGCCGAAGTGGTTGAAACTCGTAAAGCCTACAACCCTAGTGAGATCATCGAGGGCGATGAAGAAATTCGCCGAGTGATGGAGATGCTAGAGGGCGGTCATTTCAATTCGACCGAACCGGGTATCTTTGACATCCTCACGTCGGGGCTTCGCAACCCTCATGATCAATGGGTCACGATTGCCGATTTCCGCAGTTACATCGACGTGCAGCGTGATGTCGCCGAAACGTATCGCAATCAAGACTTGTGGAGCCGCATGAGCATCACCAACGTCGCCAACAGCGCTTGGTTCTCGAGCGATCGGACGATCCAGCAGTACGCTGACGAGATCTGGAAAGTCAAGAAACTCTAAGCCCTACTTAGAGTTTGGCTGTAATCCATCGTAGGGCCGGTTCCCACCGGCCGATCGTCATGCCGGCCGATCGTCATCGGTTAGGAGCCCACTCGGCATTCACGGCGTGGTTCTATGGCATGTCGTCGGCGATTCGACTCCAAGTCTTCCACGAGTTGTCTTGCGGGTTTTTTCCGGTCAAGGATTGCAACGCAAAGATAATCGCTTGGCGGTGAATTTTGTTTTGTTTCATGGCGCTCGGTTGCTGGGCAACCATTTCAGATGTCGGTCTTTTGTAAACCATGTAGTCAAAACGTTGATCCTTCGGCCAAGGCCCCGAGGCCTCTACGGGCTGCATGACTGAGAAATCTTGAGTCAGATAAGTGATGTCCGCTCGCACAAATGTGCCAACCTTCGATTGATAATACTCCCTGGGTAGTTCATGCTCCCAGTCCGGCACTTTGCCGCGACTGCGATCATCAAGGGAAGTGGACGGGGCATGGCAGAGCAAGCAATTCCTCAAATGGTTAACTGCCACCACCTCTCTTTGAAAGAACTTCCCGTCTTCTTCAAACGAAGCCAGCGATTTATTTTGTTTCAGCAGTTCCACGAGTTCGGGAACGGCTTGTTTGTCATCCAGCCGAACAAGTGCTTCGGCGGAGTGTTGGGCGACGACGTACCACGGATACTCAAACCCCTCCATTAAAATGTCTCGATACTTTTCCTTGGGGAATTCTTTCAGAGCATGGGTCGCCGACAATCGGACTTCGGGACGCAAGTCGAACTTGGCCCGTTTGGCGATGAGTTTGATCCCGGTGTCTGTACTGGCGCTGCGTAAATTTTCAATCACGTTCAGGACCAAATAGGTGTGATCGATTTGCATCATCTGGTCGAGCGTTGTCAAAGCTTGGGTTGGATTCTCGTATCCCGATTCGCAGCACTTATCGATGGCGGCACTCACGGCCAGAGTTCTTAGTAAGCGATCGTTTTTAATATCCCGATTGCCGAAGGAGTCAAACTTTTGCAATGCCCCTCCCATCGAACTGGAAACGGAGGATTGAATCCTTGCGTCCTGCTCACTGAGGTGGCAGTCGTCCCCAAGCACTAAGGGAAGTCCTTTCAGGTCGGGCCGACTGGCCAGAATGCCTTCAAGTGGTTCGAAGGGTTGCGAGTTCGCTCTCGTTCGTTTGAGATTCGATTCAACGAAACGGATCGCAGATTTAAAAGCATCGACATTTGCAAACAGGTCGTAAGAACGCGTGTTTTCACGAAGCTGAGTTTTTAGCTCAACTGCCGAAAGATGTTGAATCAACGGAAGCGTGCTAACCCCATGCACTTCAACCGGAAGATTGAGCTCTCGTTGATTCAAGGCAAACGCCCTGAAGTCGTCTTGATTCATTTGAATTCGGGTGGTCCGATCAAGGGCGTCTTGAGATTGTCTGAGCGAAATCACTTCGTGTTGAGCAACGGAACCGCGCCGAACACTCGTGTCCCACACCAATCTGTCTTTTGCCAGTTCACGCAGGAACGTCTCTGTTCGAGTGATTGAGTTTTCGAAGACAGCCATTGCATCGGAGGACGGAAAGTACTGCTGAGTCGCAAAGAGTGATTGTCTGATCCTTTTTTGCCTCACGAGTTGCTGGGCCGGGATGGGTGGCGTTGGGGCGGGTTGAGGTGCTTCGATCGCGCCCGAGCCACGAGTAATAGGGGCAGGATTACCAAGCAATCGGTTCAATCGCCTTTTCTTGGCCTCCGCTTTGGTTTGCACGGAGTTTGCGTGTTCCAGAGTCAGTTTTTCGTGCACCTGTCTCAGTCGATCTCGCTGCGGCCAGTTTTCCTTCAGTTGCCCAATTGCTTGTTCAACCGCTTGCTCGATCTCAGCGGGGGACTCAAAATCGTATTTCATGTTCCAGATCGTGACCGAGCCACCGATCTGCTTGCCAATCCGTGGCTGCAGAAACGCCAATCGTTTTGCCGTCTCGCTGCCAATGCCGCGAATCACATCTCGAGAATGAATTACCAAAACGTCATTGGAAATAAGTTGGTTGTTGATCGAAAGAGCGCCATGGCCGCTAGGATCAAGACTTAAAACCAGATCCCATTTCTTGTCCGATTGAATGATTTGTTTCCGTTGTTCAACTTCTGCCTTCGTCAGTTTGCGTGGCGCAGGCCGTTCGCGTGGCGCAGGCCGGTTGCGGAACGCAAAAGGCGGAATGCGCCGCTGCGATTTCGTTTCGGGGGTTTCGGGTTCGTCAATGTCGGGCGATTCTTGGACTGCGACCTGATCCAATTCGGTGGGTGGCGTTCTTAACTTCGTGTCCGGATCCGCTGGCGAATAAACCGGCAATAGACTCTGGGACTTGTTGGATTGATCAACAACGAGGCCTTCTGAATCGGTGGGGTCATCGGAGTCCTCGGTTTGGGCCAAAATTTCCGATGCCGGAAGCTCCGGAGACTTTACCGTTTGCTGCGGGGAAGTCGGCTGGTCGGGGATCAGGAAGTAAGCCGAAATTGCGGCGACGATTAAACAACCGGCAAACAGGATCATTCGCTCTCTTGCGGAGACCAAAGAGGGCTCTGATTCTGTCTGGAAATCGCGACTCAAGTTTTTTGGTTTGACGGTTGCGAGACGCTTCTCTGGGACACTAGCATCGTTTTCATCGTCTTCATCGGAAATGAATTCTAAAACAGGAACGGGGCTGATTTCAAAATTTGGATCCAGTGTGGGTAACGGCGTGCGGAAATGATCTGAAGAAGCCTCCAACTTGGAGGTGTCGACTCGCTCCATGACATCGTTGACAAAATCCGTATCGTTAGCGATTCGGCCCAGCGCCGACAGCGTCGAATCGAGTTCGAGGTCTTCAATTTGTTGAGGCGTTAAAGGGAGTGCGTCAGGCAGGCCTGACGTGGAGTCGGCCTTTCGCAAGGCCATAAACTCCGCCCATTCGCGGTCGCGGTCATTCATTGGATCGCTACTCATGTTTTGGAAATGGTTGGAAGGAAGGCTGAGGGTTAATCTGGGATTTTTGAACGGATACAACGCAACAATACTTTTCGAATTCGCAGAAGTTTCATTCGCACTGAATTGGGTGCCTCGTCATTGGCGGCGGCAATGTTGACGGCGGTCATTTCTTGGAAATAAAACTGGTTGATCAGATGCATAGACCGATCGGGTAACTCTTCAAGGCAGCTTTTGAGGGACTCCGCCCGTGCAAGCCCGATCTCATCCTGTTCCGACTGTAGATTGGACAGCTGCTGTTCCATCAGTGCGGCTTCAAAATACTGCTGGTTCTTCTTTCGCAGCGTTGACTGACTGCGCAAAAAGTGCAGGGCCTTGTAGCGTGCAATTCCGAAAATCCATGTCGAGAATTTCGATTGGCCGCGGAACTCGTTTAGTTTCTGATAGGCGACAAGAAAAACGTCTTGAGCCAAATCGTCGGCTTGATGAGGACAGCCAATAAAACGCGCCAAATAAAAACGCACAGGCTGATGGTTCAATTGGACAAGCTCTCGAAAGGAGTCTTTGCACCCCTCACAAGCTCGCTCAACAAGCCATCGAGCCGAGTCGAATTTGTCGCAATCTGACGGTTCGATTTGCTTGTCTCTCGATACTGTGGTCATGTCAGACATGAGTGTCTCCAATTGAGAGGACGTCACAGGAAATTGCTGAATTTTGCCAAAACGCTTGAAAACGCTGGGAAATGGGCCGAAAAGACAGTCGGCTGAACTCCAGCATAGCAGTTCGGAGCGCCCCTTGTCAGAAATTCCGATCGGAGAAAGCGAAGGGCCGACGATGATTCAACACTTCTTAGCGATTTGAAGTGTTGGACGCGCAAGACGCGTTCGATCGCCACGCAATGTTGCGCGACCTTACCTGCGACTATGTCGTTTCGGGTCAAAGTTGGGAGGCAAGTGAATCCCGAAACGCGACAGGCAGGACACCAGAATCGTTGTCGCAACGACCTCGTCAATGTTCCCAACGATTGGAAAGTTGTCAGGGATCTCGATCAATCCAAATGTTGGGTTGGCCAGAAAGAGAACTGACAATCCGATTCCGATCAAGGCCGCGATCGTGCCAAGCGGAGTGCCGCCGCGTTGAGGATCGAGGGGGTCGGCGGGATGATTTGAATCGTTCATGAGGGGCAGCGCTCCGAGGGGATCCATTCGATTTTGAAGTAAGGGAGGTTTCCCCGATCCATAAAGTCTAGCATTTTTATGAGCCGCAACACAGCCTTGTAAAACAGGCTGCTGCGTCGACACCGGAGTCGCGCTCGCAGCTGCAGCAAAAGCATTTGGAATTGATGGGTGTCATTCAATAATTACGATCGGCCAACGACAAATGTCCTGGATGATTTTTGCTTGCTCAATCGATGGCACAAAGACCAGTGCTTCTGCGAGGGGGACTTTCCTCAAATCAATGTCGTCTTGAATCCGCCATTCCGCTTCGATCGACCAATCTACTTTTGAGTCTGCCGAATTGAATTGAAAAAACGGGCGGTCTTGATCCGGCAAACGACCCCATAGCTCCTCGTCGCCGTAGCAAACCGGTTGAGCTCCCTGTGACGCCAGCCAGTCTCTACGAATGGCAATTCCATACGGCTCGAAATCCCAACGCGACAAGTGGCTGCGAAATACTCGCCGCTCAAGTAGTTCCGCAAACGTAAGATCTGAAAAGCAAACCACCGGGCGTCGATCACGGGTAAGGTCGGCAGACGCCAATAGTCGCTCGGTCGCCAAGATCCGGTACAGCGATTTGATCGCGTCGTGCTGTTTTCGTGAGGAACCGAAAAGCAGATCGTCTAAGAATTCGGATTCGGTTTGTTCCGGCCACGGTCCGTGGCGGCGACGGGTCCAATGCAGCAGGAAGTCTTGCCCCGTTTCGTGTTTGAGATCGATGACTGTCCCACCAGTGAGTTGATTCGCATCGGTTTCGTGTTGGTCAGGCGGATGGGTTGATTCGTCTTCCAGCAGATACCATCCGGTGGCTCCGTTGGACAGCAGTTGCTTCGCCGTTTTCTTTTTCACGAGCGACCGGTCGATCAGCAGGTCCAGCGTCCGACCGCTGGCGAGTCGATCAAGTGCCGCCTGATGGATATTTCCATGGCTCCGCAGTGAAAGCA
>CAZDZX010000073.1:4397-16485 GCA_964510005.1 uncultured Pirellulaceae bacterium | reverse complement strand
GAGCATGGCACCCGGCGCGTGAGCATGGCACCCGGAGAACTGGAGAACTGCCAACAATACGGAGCGGGCAGGTCGAGTTCAGAGGTATCCATATGAAAGCAAACTCGCTAGTGCTCTATCACGAACTGTCCCTGTTCGATTGGCAAGGTCAAGAAAAGTAAACGCCAGCTGCTGGCGAACCTTTCTTACTCTCACGCTGACTATTCGCCGAAGTTATTGTCGAGGATGCTCGACAGATCGGGAACAACCATTTTAGCGAAATCGGTATTGAAAGATCCCAAAACCGGCAAGTTCTTCATGGCTTCAATTTCCACAGGAATTGCAGCCGGAACTTTCATTGATTGCATCTGAGCCTGAGCATAGAACCCGATCAAACGGTCGGCCCCGACTCGAGCGATAATCAAACGTCGGCCACGCTCTCTGGCTCGCTTTTCAACTTGCTCCGCACTGTCAGCGATACCGAAAATCGCACCCAGATTGACCACAGGCACAGGGATTTTCCGCCATACTGCGTAGCCTTTAAAGACGTCCGATTCGATGTCTGTGTTGATCGTTTCATAAACGTTACAGACTTCCGCAACCGCTGCCAGCGGCAAGCAAAAAACATGATCGATGTCTCGGATTACATCTCCGGGAACGAAAGCCAACAACTGGTTCGATTTGGAATTCTCTTCAGTATCTTGGTCAGATTTTTTAGCAACTTTTTTGGGAGCCTTCTTCGGCGCCGCTTTCTTGGCTGGCTTTTTCTTGGGCGGCGCGATCTCGACACCCATGATTGCCAATGGATTGAAAATCAAGCGCAAGGCGAGGGCTGGATCTTCTTCACGTGGATTGGTGTTAACAACCGCGTTGATCAGACCTCGGGTGTGACCCGCGGCTCCAATTTCAGGAAAAGGGCGAACCAATGCATCGCGAACTTTTGCAGGATTTGAAGCGCTTTCAACTCGCAACATCGCCGTTTGGCCATCGTGCTCAACTGAAATCAGGGTTCGCTCATCATCCCATGACTCTGTCTTCATTCCGAGTTGACAGTGCAGTTGCTCCCCCAGTGAAAATACTGGGATCGGGCCATCGGGGCCGTCAATCTCATCCGGATCGTTGCTCAATTGAGCCGATGTCATCTTCGAGATACTGGTGAAGTCATTTGCTCGCAGCGCCAACTCCATTCCGCCAGTTTTTACCCTGACGAAAAGCTCGTCAGAAACAGGCGATTGGACGGCTGCGGAGCCAACCACGGCAGGGATGGTTGAATTTGTTGAAGCTGATGAAGTCGACATGTTATTTCTCCCGGATTAACGCCGGATATTGAATCGGATTAGACGCCTACGAGTTCGCGATGTTCGGCAACGAGCCGATCGATCAGGCCAATCAAGGCATCGTCACTGAAGGGTTTCACGACGTGCTCGTCAGCACCAGCTTCGCGCCCCATCCGTCTGTGTTTCTCGGCTGCCCGAGAAGTCACCATGATGATCGGGGTGTGTTCGAATTCGCGTTGCTCGCGGACACGGCTGACCAATTCCAAACCGTCCATTCGTGGCATTTCCATGTCACACAAGAAGACGTCCGGAGGTGTATCTGTCGCGGCCAGTTTCTCGAGAGCGTCGACACCGTCTTTGGCGTCGATCACATCCCAACCGTGCGAACGCAGCAGGTTGGTTGTCACGCGGCGTACCGAAAGCGAGTCATCGATCACCATCGCAGTCGGACGGCTTGGATTGACGACGGCTTCAGAAAGACCCATGTCGTAATCGACCAGAGTTGCTTTCTGACCACAAATGTCGGCCGGATCCAGAATCGGAATTACAGTACCATCACCGGAAACAGTCGCACCAATATAGCCGGGCACGTTTCGCAAGTGCTCGCCCAGAGTTTTGACCACGATATCCTGACCACCGTTGACGCTATCGACTGTAATCGCGACTTCGTCGTCACCAGTACGAATAATCAACATCGGTTTGGGGCTATCGAATGTCTCTTTCTCACCACGCATCTGCAGGTGACCGGCCAAGTCCTTGAGGGCCAGAGTGCGATCCGCCAGAGCAAGCAAAGGCTGGTCTTCGAATTGGGTAACTTGGTTGGGATCCAGTTTCACAATTTGCTGTACCGACTGCATCGGGATGGCAAAGTGATGACCGCTGGATTCAACCAACAGAGCTCGAGCCACAGCCAGTGAGGTTGGCAGGTGAATCGTGAATGTTGATCCAACACCCGGTTCGCTATCGACATGGATGGCACCTTTAAGACGCTGAACCGCATCGCGAACCACGTCCATGCCAACACCGCGACCCGAAACATCGGTCAACGATTCCGCCGTGCTGAAACCTGGCAGGAAAATCAGACGATAAATCTCTTCGGCATCCAGTTTTTCGTCAGCGCCGATGAGCCCACGCTCGATAGCTTTTTTGTGTACCTTTTTGGCATCGATTCCACGACCGTCATCAACCACACGCAGGGTAACCTGAGTTCCTTGGTTGAGGGCTTCGACTCGCAATTGGCAACGTTCGGGTTTGCCAGCCTGAGCACGTTGCTGAGGCGTTTCCAAACCGTGGTCGAGTGCGTTTCGAATCAGGTGCAGTAGCGGATCGGTGATCTCTTCGAGTACCGTTTTGTCAAGTTCGGTGAAATCTCCGACCATTTTCAGGTCGACTTTCTTGCCGAGTTTATTGGAAACCGTTCGCACCGTACGTTCCAGACGAGTACCGATGTTGCTGAAGGGAACCATGCGAATTTTCATCAAGCCGGACTGAGCGTCACGGTTGTATCGCTGCTGGCGGTTGAGCAACGAATCGAGGTCGCCATGGACGGCTTTCAATTCGTTCGAGATCATGTTGATGTCACCCGTGGCTTCGGAAAGCGACCGAGCCAACAGATGAAATTCGGTGTAGCGGTCAAACTCAAGCGAGTCGAGTTCACTTTCACCTTCGACCGGGCCACTGAGCATGCCTCCGATGCGGTTGCCGTTTCCGACACCGCGACGTCCCATCAACGAAGTTGATTTGAGAGCCTTGACGCTATATTGCGTCTCGACATCAAATGCCACGCGTTGCAGACGGTTCAGAGCGGTAGTCATCTCGTCCAATCGAGCGTCAAAGTCTGTCAGTCGCTGGCTGAATGCAGATCGGTTTACGATCATCTCGCCAACCAGTGCCACCAATGAGTCGAGTCGATCCAGCGGTACCCGTAGATACTGCTGTTGCTGACTTGATTTGGGTTTGGCGACGGCTTTTGACTTTTCGTCTGCCTGCTCGGGTGCTTCAGTGCTTTCGACTTCGGCGACAGGCTCTTCGACTTGAGGTGCTTCTTCGACGACGACTTCGTCTTCGGTGTCTTCTGCTTCGACTTCGTTTTGAGCGGCTTCTAGCGGCGCAATTTCGATTTCGAATTGAGTGTAAACCTCGGCCAGCTCAACGGCTGTCTCGGTGACTTCGTATTCACCCGACAGCAGGATCAATTTCTCAGTCGCTGTGGTTAGCAACTCAACTTGTTCGGCATTCGGAGTTTGCGAGTTTTCGGTCAGCAGATCAAGCAGATTTTCAACTCGTTTGGAGAGCCGGCTGATCCCTTTGAAACCAACGGCACCGGCCGCACCTTTGAGGGTGTGAGCGGAGCTACGCATGGTCGTGATCGATTCGACATCGCCGTTGTCTTTCTGCAGTGCGGCGACGCAATCGGTCAGGAGTGTAATATGTTCGGTAGATTCTTCTTCGAAAATCTCGGCCAGTTCCGGATCGATGTCGGTACTGGACTGAAGCTCTTCGAGAACTTCGGCCAGATCAATTTCGGGGATCTCAAACTCGGTTGAATCCTCGACTTCTGCTTCAACTGAATCCGCAGTCTCTGCGACTTCTTCGGTTTCAGCAGACGCTTCGGCTGGAACGCCGCCTTGCAGGCCTTCCATCACCACGTCGTACTGGCTGTAGATGTCGACTAGTGTTTTGGCGGCCTCGTCGAAATCGACTTCGCTGGTCGTCAGTTCTTGAATCTGGTCAGCGGTCGCAAGAAACAGCATTAGCTGATCTTCGGTGGGACCTTTTTGAGTATCGGCAAGAATATCAAACACGTCTTCCATGCGGTGGGAAAGACGAGTCACGGCGTCGAAACCTACCGCACCGGCAGCACCTTTGAGAGTGTGCGATGAACGGCGGACGTCGCCAAGTGCTGCTGCGTCGCTGGAGTTAACGCGAAGACGATCCAGGCCATCGTAGATGGTCCGCATGTGCTCTTCGGCTTCCTCGTTGAAAATCTCAACGAGTTCCTCGGGCATGTTGCCGCCGGCGCGAAGCTGCCGAAGCACTTCATTGATGTCGACATTGCTGTTGGACATGATTGCTCTCTATCAAATGGGCCTAGTTGGCCGTGTGTGTGTTGGGCGGGTGCGATGAAACATAATTCTGCTAAAGGGGATGGCTCGATCGCCCGAACGGCACCGACACGCGAATGAATCGGTGTCGGTGCGGGTTCGGTAATCCAGCCGGCAGATTAAGCTTCGACAGACTGGTCAGCTTGGACGCTGCCGTGCTCTTGGTCACCAACGATCGAAGAAACGTCTTCGATATCGTCCATGATCGCTTGCTCGGTTTCGTCTGCATAATCAAGGTTGAACCTTGAAACAGAGTCACCCAACTGATTCGCCAACGTTGCCAAAGCGTTCACCTGGTTGGTCGCAGAACGCGACTTCTCAGCAGAATCTTTGGTAGTTTGCGAAATGGTTTTCATACGAGTCGCAATCTTGGTCGCCGCATCGGCTTGTTCCAGTGCAGAACCCGATACAACCTGAATCGACTCTTCTAGTTGCTGAGATACATCGTTAATCTCAGCCAGTCGTTGACCGGCCTGAGTCGCCAGCTGCGATCCCTCGACCACCTCGCGGGTGGCCTCTTCCATATCCGAAATCGCTTCCGAAGTACCCGACTGAATCGCCTTAATCAGCGTCGAGATCTGCTTGGTCGCGTCCGTCGCACGCTCAGCGAGACGCTCAACCTCTTCAGCAACAACAGCGAAACCTTGACCGGCGTCACCGGCCATCGAGGCCTGAATCGAAGCGTTCAAAGCCAGAATCGAAGTACGGTCGGCGATGTCAGAAATCAGCTGAACGATTTCACCAACTTCCTGAGAAGATTCACCGAGACGCTTAATCCGCTTCGATGTTGATTGCACCTGCTCACGAATACGCTCCATACCTTCAACCGTATCCGTCACCGCTTGGTAACCACGGTTAGCCGTTTCACGGGCTTTCTGGGCGACCTCTCGTGAGTCTTCGGTTTGCTTCGCAACGTCTTGGAACTTCGTGGTGATTTCAAGAACTTCGTTTGAAGTTACCTGAATCTCGTTCGCCTGAGCGTCGTTCTCTTCCGACAGCTTAGTAGAAGCGTCTGCAATATCATCTGCAGAGCTTGTTACCATGTATGTCGCGTTTTGTACCTGCTGTACAATCGTTCGAAGTTGCTCGGTCATGTGGTTAACCGTACCGGCGATTTCACCCGTAATGTCTTCGCGAATCTCAGCACTAACACCAAGGTTACCCGAAGCGATTTCCTCCATCTGACCGATCAGACCTTCAATCGACTCCTGTACGCTTTGACGTTGATCTTCAGATTCCAGAAGTGTCAGCGTCGTATCGGACATCGCGTTGAGTGCGTCAGCAACGTCACCCAGCTCGTCATTGGTGATTCTTTCGGCACGAGCATCGAAGATACCAATACCAACGTTCGTCAACATGTCTTTAATTGAGTCAGATTGACGCTTCAGGCGGCTACCGATGAACCAACAGATCGCGAGAGCACCCAGAGCAAACGGGATGATCACCTGGATACCAGATTTTGCAACGTTCAGGAAACCAAGTGGCTCCTTTACTTCCGCTTCATCAATCTCTGACATCAAAGCCCATGTGATCGGCTCAGCGTGGCCTGCTACACCTTCGTATACCGTCAGCGGTGCCCATGATGAAAGAACAGGATATCCACGATAGTCGTCGATGACTTGACGGCCACCGTTGCCTGCGAACGACTCGGTTACAGCGAGTGTCTTACAAGTGAACTCAGGGTTAATAACGGTCGTGTCAGTATTAAGCTGATCAAGGAAACGAGAGTCGTTTCGGAACAGACCCTCAGGACCAACCGCGTATGTTTCACCTGACTCACCCAAACCGGTACGCTCGTTCATAATCGCCGAGATCCTATCGATAGGCATCTGGAAGATCGCCACGCCAATCTTTTTGTCACCATCGAAAATTGGAGTCGAGATGAAACTGGCAGGATCTTGGTATGAAGGAACGTAAGTCTCGTAGTCAACAAGGAATACGTCGTCTTTATTTTCGGCTTCGGCAGCAAGCTTGAAAGCGCGACCAAAGTTTGTTTCTGAGTAAGGGCCCTCTGACAGTGAAGTCGTGAAGTCGAGCTCTTTGAAAACCGAGTAAACGATGTCACCTGTATCGAGATCGCACAGGAAAATATCGTAGTAACCAAACTTTCTCAGGTAACTACGAACCTGGGGGTGAATTTTACCGTGAAGTTTGCTGTAAGTCGTGTTGTCATTAGCAGCGTTCAGGTTCTCTTTTTCGCCCAGCGGGTTTGGATTCTCAGAAATGTACTTGTATTGAAGATAAACAGAATCGTTATCCAGAGGGCTGAACTGAGCATCAATAGGAGCCGTGGCGCCTTCGTTTTTCTTAGCAAACTTAGCACCGAACTCGCTGGTGTAGTATGACTTGAGGTGCTCACGCATCTGCTCGATTTGTGAAGCACTGACCCCCGCTTCCGCAGTGGCATTCTTTTCAGCTTGGGGGAACTTTTTCATCGCATCAACGATGGTCAATTCTTCGCTAAAAGTACGGATTTGATTTTCGATCTGGCCGAAGTAGTCACCAATTTGGTTCCCCTTAATCGTCCGGATCGCTTCCAACTGGTCAAACGACTTGTCGAAAATACCGTTCGACGTAGAGACGTACATCGAGTACGCCACGGCGAGGGCAGGAAGAATACTTGCTGCGGCAACCAGCAGAAAGAGCTTTCTAGCAATACTTTTTGAAAAGAACTTGAGCGGTCCAAAACCGTTCTTGCGGTTAGTAGCCATCGTTGATCCTCGAATTTATATCAGTTGGGTTGGTAAGGGGTAATTTTTTTCCAAAAGGGCGGTTCGACTACTCGGTCGCGAACATTTTCAGTTCGTCACATCCAAGTAAACGATCAGGGTCGATCAGAACGGTGCTTGTCTGATCAGTGAACGCAATGCTGTGAGCAAAGCCCGCAATGCGATCGGAGAGTCCATCGAAAGATTTCTGCTCGCTGCTGAGATTTCGAATTCCGTAGATTCGGTCAACGACCAATGCGGTGCGTGTATCGTGAAGATCGCTGTGAACCACAACAATTTTTTCACCGATAGTTTTTCGGTGCTCCACCAAACCGAGCAGGTTTCTGAAATCAGTAACCGACAGGATTTGACCACGCAGGTTTGTCACTCCACGTAACCATGAAGGCGTCCGAGGAAGTGAAGTCACTTTTCCGCAACGATCAATCTCACGAACTCCGTCCAATGGAACTCCATAGAGTTGATCGCCAACTTGAAAGACAACATGCCGCTCTCCCGTTTCAGTTTCTGCTGCTTCTTCATCATCGATGTCGAATTCAGCATCCAAACCAAAGGAAAGTGGCGTGTCCGAATCGATTTCCGCAGAAAGCGTTTCCATCAAATCGGCTAACAGGTTGTTCGTTGGTTCGTCATTGGATTGTTCGGCTTCCAATGCGAGCATCTCTTCGATGCTGAGGTTATCCAGTTCCGATTCTTCGTTGACCCATTCTGCAGCTTCTGCACCAAACGCCGCGGTGAGCGCTTTTTGCAGTTCCGCATCAAGCAGATCGTCGGTCTGTTGAATTTGGGGATTTTCGGACATAACTGTATACCTTGTGTGTGTGTGTTTAAGCGATTACGTCGCCGAGGGAGTCTGAATGGAAACCCGAACAGCTTCCAGCAACTCTTCCGGATCAACCGGCTTGGACAAGTAAACGTCCGCGCCCTGTCGGTGTCCCCAGATCCTGTCTTTGGCCTGATCTTTGGCGGTCAACATCATGACCTTGATCGCCAACTCAGGATCGGACTTAATATTGCGACAAACTTGAAAACCGTTCTTCTTGGGAAGCACGATATCAAGGATGACCAATTCCGGGTGGTGCTCTCGGACCAGCGTCAAAGCCTGTTCACCGTCTTCTGCGGTAACGACTTTGTAGCCAGCGTTCTCGAGCAAATCGGAGATTTGTCGTCTCGTCGTGGGGCTGTCTTCGACAACCATAATTTTTTGCGGTTCATCCATGGAAATTTTGGGAGAGGGCTTGGCCGTTTGGACTACCACGAAGAATTAAATTCTTCGACAACAATTGCAGCGCTCTGGTTAATCATGGTTGCGACTTGAGAGTCTTCGCCGGCTGATTTTGAGGCTTGCTCCAAAACGGTCAGGCAAGTGTTTAGCAACACAGTACCCAACTTCTGGTAGGATTCGCTGACGCCCTTCATTGAGAGGATGTCGGCACCCAAAAGGTGCTTCAATGCCGCCCCCCAACCGAGATTTTCAAGGACTTGCTTGTGAGCAACCGTGGCAAACTGGGCTCTTTCAATCGCTTCGCAAGAAGCATTGAAGTAGTCACCCGTCAGGTGAGCCTCGGAGAAGTCCAACAGAATCTCCAGCAGTTTCAGGCAGCGAGTTTCCGCATTTTCCACGTGGCGACCGTTACGATCACCGCGGGCACTTGCAATCAACACCTCAATCTGGGAGAGCAAATCCACACAGCCCAATTCCAGTTCCGCATCGCTCGTTGCGCGGGCTCCGTGATTGCCTGTCTGTGCCGGTTTAATACTGGCTGGCTCCGTATTATTCTGATTCATGGTTACAGGGGAGTTTGAATAAAAAGGGATTTCTATCTTTAGTAAGAAAGGACTTACTACGCTGGTTTACGCTTTTTCCAACACGCCGGTGTGCTGTCGGACTTTCTCGACCAGATCGCTGGCCTCGAATGGCTTGGTGATGTAATCGCCACATCCGAACATTCTTCCGCGAAGCTTGTCGAATGGGCCGTCCTTGCCGCTAAGCATGACGACGGGAATATCTTTGAAGCCTTTGTTCTTTTTGATGTAACGGCAAAGCTTGTAGCCGTCCAAACGTGGCATGTTGACATCCGAAAGGATGATGTCGGGACGATGATCGGCCAACAACTGAAGTGCTTCCAAACCATCCGATGCCGTGATGACTTCGAATCCCTCTCGGCTCAATGTGATCGAAACCAATTTGCGAATCGTAGGGCTGTCATCGACCGCCATCACAAGTGGCTTGCGAGCGGCTTCGTCTTGATCAGCACTTACTGCTGGTGTTCCACCTGCTGCAACGACCGCTTGAACGTCATCTGAAAGCTCGCTGACATCTGAGCAGATCGATGCTTCGACGACTTCGGCACTGTCTGCTTCAGCAGCAGCTTCTTCTTCGCGACGGCGTGTTTCGGATTCTTCTTCCTCACGGCGACGAGCTTCTGTTTCTTCTTCTTCGCGACGACGAGCTTCTGCTTCCTCTTCTTCGCGACGTTGTGCTTCAGCTTCCTCTTCGCGGCGGCGTGCTTCGGCTTCTTCTTCGCGGCGGCGTGCTTCGGCCTCTTCTTCGCGACGACGAGCTTCAGCTTCTTCGTCACGGCGACGAGCTTCTGCTTCCTCTTCTTCGCGACGACGTGTTTCGGCTTCCTCTTCGCTACGATCTGAACCAAGGCCAAGTGTGCCAGCGGCGACTGCAGCTCCAGCGCCTCCGACCAAACCCGCCGAAGCAGTTGAATCGCCTGAAACATCAGGTACGTAAATCACTTCGTGATCTTCGGCAACCACTTCTGCTTGAGGGGCTTCTGCCTGCTCACTAGGTGCCGACATCAATTCTTGGCAGTGAACCGAAAGAGCTCCGAACCATTCAGATCCGAGATTCACCAATGGATTCTCTGGCTCCAGTTCCATTGCATGGAAAATGGCTTCCTCTGCTTGCTCAGCTGTTGGAGCTGCCCAAGCTTGTAGCAACCATGCTGTAACAGAGCTTCTATCGAAGCTGGTTGATTCAGAAGGGTTCTTGATGAACTCAACCGAATCTCCAGCGAGGAATGCTTTTGCGGTTTCCAGAACTTGATTGGGGTTATTGGCTTTCATAGCGATCATCTTGATGAAGGGGATTGTCTAGTGGGTTTTAATAGGTTGGGGCGATTGGAAATCACCAACGATTTACTTTTGCTGGTACTGGTCGATACCTTCTTCTTTCCAAACCGACAGTGTTTTGCTGTCTGCTTCTGCAATTCGAACGCCAATCGCGTTGACGGGGTATTCAAATTTCTTCTGGAGTTCAATCCAATTCTTTCTTACGTTTTCTGGAATAGGCATTTGAGTAGTCCTTAAAATGTGTTTCTGAATGACGCTCTTGGGAGACGTCTACGGAAATATAGGTTTCGTTAAACGACCTGCTGGTTTTTTTTGAAAAAGAGACTCAGGTTTTGGTTAACGAAGAAAACGTTTGATGCAAATGTTCCAGTTCTTCGGATATCTCGCCGTCACTGGGCACTGGACCGACTAGGGAAATCGTTAAATTCGTCATTCCCGTTAAAAGGATTTCTGTTGCCACCCCGCGAATATCCTCAATCGAAACTGCATCAATGGCGTTAATGATGTCCTCGTCATTGATTCGCTTCCCAGAATGAAACTGCTGGGTCGCAATCCGTGAAACGCGATTCGAAAGCATATCTGCAGAGAGCTGGCTCTGACTGCGAACTTGCATCCTTGATTTCCACAGTTCTTCTTCATCGATGGGACGCTCCCACATCGCCAAAGAAGTCAATTCAAACAGTATCAGCGAAACCGCTTTGATCACGTTTTCGACTGACGT
The DNA here is from genome assembly GCA_964510005.1 of uncultured Pirellulaceae bacterium. Taxonomy (GTDB): domain Bacteria; phylum Planctomycetota; class Planctomycetia; order Pirellulales; family Pirellulaceae; genus Mariniblastus. The sequence continues at coordinate 5,594 of CAZDZX010000073.1, read as the reverse complement.
TCCGCCCGACACCTGCAGCAAACCCGCTCGGTTGTAGGACATGATTTGTGACTGAATGTGATAGACCAATCCGTGGGTATCCCTGACGGTCTGGTACATCCGCGAACTCATACCACCACAAATTAGATTGTTTAAGATGTGAAGGGCGTAGCGCCGCTTGTCGTCATAGCGGGGCGTTGGCACAGCGATCGAGAAACTACATTGTTTCGTTGGCATGGTGTGGACTTTGACGCCGCCTTTGGCGACCACTGGGCCCAAACTCCGCTGCGGCGACCGACCTCGCAGCGTCCAAAACGCATCCTGAACCTGCTCGACGACGGAATCGTGTTCAATCGAACCCGCTGCACAAACCGTAATTCGGTCAGGGCTGTACTGCTGCAACACGAACTCGACCACGTTGGTTCGCTCCAACGAGCGGACGTTTTCAACCGTCCCAAGAACCGAATTGCTCAACGTGTCACTCGGCCACATGCTGGACTTGGTTAACCCCAACAGCAGATCAGAGGGATTATCCAACGATCCTAAAATCTCTTGGCTGATGACGTCCTTTTCACGCTGAAGCAGGTCTTCGGGGTACTTGCTGGCGACCAAAATATCGCCAACCAAATCGATGGCGTAGCTGACATAGTCTTCCAGAACGTGGCAATAAAACAGCGTGTAATCCGGCGCAGTCGCGGCGCCGAAGCATCCGCCAGCCCGATCGATCATGGTCGCCAACTCTCGGCTGTTTCGCTGAGGTGTGCCCAGCAACAAAGCGTGCTCGCAAAGATGAGCCAATCCTGATTGATGTGGCTTTTCGTCCTGAGGACCTGCGTCGACCAACACAGATATCGCGGCGCTATTGCTATTGGGAACGTGTTCGGTGATTACCCGAATTCCGTTCTCGAGGCATGTTTGATTTGTAAGTACCGCAGCCAACATCCGTGCGTTGTCCCAGTTAAGAAAAGGAATACCCGGCCCCGGATAGGGCTCAGGTCAGTTTTCTGGCTGGGCAAAGATAGCTCGCAGTTAGGCGTGTGCGAGTCGCGGAGGAATTTTGGAATCAAAAAAGACTTTTGTCTCGCGAACGATTACCGATAAAAACGCTTACACGAATCGGGCCGATCACCCGCTGTCGATAAAAACGTTTAGACCGATCAGGCAAGACGACGACTGCCTCGCGATGCAAGCCTTTCGCAGATTAGGCACTCGCAGATT
>CAZDZX010000073.1:0-4297 GCA_964510005.1 uncultured Pirellulaceae bacterium | reverse complement strand
GGCACTCGCAGATTAGGCACTCGCAGATTGGGCACTCTCACCCGATGTTAAAATGCTTGGGCTATCAGCAAACAGCGCCCAAGCGAATTGCACCCAAGCGAACTGCGGCGCTAAATCGTTTCTTTGATATCGTTGGACACCAACGTGCCGACTTTCTCGCCAGTGACAGCCTTCATAATGTTGCCATCCTTGCGGAAATTGAACACCATCAGCGGCATGCTGTGCTCCATGCAGTGTGAGATGGCGGTCGAATCCATCACTCGCAAATTCTTCTCGACCGCGGTCTGGAAACTCAGCTCCGAATACAGCACCGCATGCGGGTTCTTTTCCGGGTCTTCGCTGTAAATCCCGTCCACACGTGTGGCTTTCATCAAAATATCACAGGCCAACTCCATGCTGCGCAACGCCGCTGCCGTATCGGTGGTAACGAAGGGACCGCCTGTACCAGCAGCTAAAATCACCACCCTGCCCTTTTCCAGATGCCGCGTCGCACGGCGGCGAATGTAGGGCTCGCAGATACCATCCATCTTGATGGCGCTCATCAACCGAGTCTCGCAACCGAGCGATTCGAACGCATCCGAAAGTGCCAAACCGTTGATGCAGGTTGCCAACATCCCCATGTAGTGAGCCGTCGCTTCTTCGACGACCTCATTTTTCGCTTTGAACTGGCTACCGCGAAGAATATTACCGCCACCAATGACGACCGCAATCTCGCAACCAATCTTCTTGGCCTCGGCGACCTGCTTGGAGATGTGAACCACTTCGTCCATGCTGATCCCCCGCTCCCCCGAAGGTGAAAAGCTCTCGCCAGACAATTTCAACAGGATGCGTTTGTATTTGGCTTCAGGCATGGGTCTCAGTCCTTTTTCGAATCGAGCTGTAGTGACGATTGAGTGTCATTGTGCAGTTTTAGAGCGAACGTGACAGCGGAGGCAACTCCCGTTCAACCAGAAAAAAAGCTCCCCATCGTAAAATCGGGAGCTCAAAGTATCTCTGTAGGAAGTCGCGATTAGCCGACCGAAACGCGGCGGTATTCAACGATTTCAGCACCGTCTTGGAAATCCGTGACAGCCGCTTCGACAGTCTTGGAATCGTCCAGTGCAAAGAACTGACTCAGCAGGCAACGCTCCTGATCCAGCAGAGTGTTGTCGGCGATGAAACGCTCGATTTTACCTGGAACAATCTTGTCCCAGATCTTCTCGGGCTTGTTTTCGGCTTTCAGCTGTTCCTTGATTTCGTCTTCGACCTTGGCCATGACTTCAGGCGTCAACTGCAGCTTGCTGGCAAACTGAGGAACGTTCTTCAGTGGCTTGCCCAATCGAGCGCGATCTTCGTTTTCGATTTTGATTTGACCCTGAAGCGATTCGGCTTCTTTTTGGACCAATTCCAAATCGAATTCTTCGGGTCGCATGATCGAAGGATTCATCGCTGCGATGTGCATGGCAACGCTGCGGAAGAACTTAGGAGCTTCGCCGTTACCGCCGTCTTTGTAAGACACCAGGACGCCGATTTTGCTACCCGCGTGAATGTAAGAGGCGATGTTGTCACCCGCGACGACTTGCAGATCGGAGACCTCCAGCTTTTCGCCGATCTTTCCAGTCTGCTCGATCAGTTTCTCGGAAACTGGCATGCCACCAAAATCTTTGGTCAGCAAATCTTCTTTCGAAGTCGCGCCAGAGCTAACGGCCAAATCGGCGATCTCATTGGCAAACGAAATGAAACCGTCGTTTTTGGCGACGAAGTCAGTTTCGCAGCAAAGTGCCATGGCGAGGCACTTCTTGGTGCCATCGATTTCCTTGATGATCACGATTCCTTCGCTGGCGTCGCGATCGGCTCGCTTGGCAGCGACCTTTTGGCCTTTCTTGCGAAGGTAATCAAGTGCTGCTTCGTACTCGCCGCCCGATTCCTTGAGTGCGGCTTTACAGTCCATCATGCCAGCGCCGGTCGCCTGGCGAAGGGCGCTTACGTCTTTTGCTGAAATTGACATGGTATTCCTTTTGGTTCCCGGAGCATGTCCGGCTAAGTCAGTTGTAGAAAGGAGCCTTTGCCCGGATCCAAAAAGAGCAAAGGCCGTAATTTTAAGTCCGTACGGCCGTTCCGTACAAACCATGAAGGCAGATCAACCTGAAGGACAGCCTATTGGCCAGTCGGTTCGGTTGCAGGAGCCGCTTCAGCCGCAGCCGGAGCAGTCTCTGCTGCAGGAGCAGCTTTGGGTTTCCCTTTCGGTCCTCGGCCACCTTTATCTTTGCCTTCATTTTTGGCAACGATGTTCTTGGTGCCGGCGATAACCGCATCCGCCATGTGAGAAAGAATAACTTCAACGGAACGAATTCCGTCATCGTTACCCGGGATCGGAAGATCGACCATGTCCGGATCGCAGTTGGTATCAATCAGAGCAACGGTCGTGATGCCAAGACTTCTAGCTTCGAGAATCGCATTTTTTTCTTTGCGGGGATCAACAATGATCATGCAGCCCGGCTTGCGATTCATCGTACGAATACCGTTGAGGTTCCGGTAGATCTTGCGGTATTCGCGGTTCAGTGAAGACTGAGCCTTTTTAGAATACTGAGCGATCTTTTCAGAGCCACGAATGTCTTCAAGTTCTTCCAGACGTGTCATCCGTGATCGGATCGTCGAGAAGTTGGTGAGAGCTCCACCGAGCCAACGCTCACTCACGTAAGGCATTTTGCAGCGTTCGGCTTCTTTTTGAACGGCAGCAGAGGCCTGTCGTTTGGTTCCCACAAACAGAACCAAACTTCCACCTGCGGCGATTTCAGATACGAACTTTTTGGCTCGTAGCAAACCGCGAACAGTCTCGCGGATATCGATAATGTGAATTCGGTTTTTGCGACCAAAGATGTAGGGTCGCATTTTAGGATTCCAGCGACTTGCGCGGTGCCCAAAGTGGACGCCAGCATCGACCAGTTCCTGTACGAGTGGATTTGCAGCCATAAAATAAGTTCCTTGACCAAGCTCTGGATAAGGGTTTCCTTAAAGCAGGAAAACCGCCAAAAGTTGGAGTTCGAGGTTAAAAAAAAAGACTGGGACCTTTCCCAGACGATGGAGCATTTTATCGGCCTTTTCGCGATGATTCAATTCCAGCCATTCAGATAATTTGCGTTTTTTCGATAAATCATTATCAACATTTATCGATAAACTGTGGGCCAGAGTGGCCAAACGACCGTTCTGCCCATCATAGATTTCCATTCTGCCCATTTTCCCAATCCGCCATGCTCGCCCCGCCAGCCTCGGTTCTGACCAAGACACCCCCGAAAAAACCTGTTCGCTCGATGCCAATTGCTGATCAGATCACAACGAGTTTTGGCGATGCCTAGTGAGACTATGCGATTTTGCGGTGCTATCGCCCTGCACAAACCCAAGCTGTTTTCATCCCGACATGCAGTCAACGCGGTCCAAAAACTGCTCCCCCGCAGACACAAAGTCGGCCATGCAGGCACGCTCGACCCGCTGGCCGCTGGGGTCCTAGTGGTAGCGATTGGGCCGGCCACCAAACTGATTTCCTATACTCAGGACACGTCCAAGAAGTACCTAGGCACATTTCGCTTGGGGTTCACCAGCGAAACCGAAGACATCGAAAGCGAGCTCGTTCCATTGGTCGACGCTCCCGTCCCAACCCGAGCCCAGCTATCGGATGCGGTCGGCAATTTTATCGGGGTCATTCAACAAACGCCGCCGCAGTTTTCGGCCGTCAAAGTCAACGGACAGCGAGCCTACAAACTCGCCCGAGCCGGAAAAACGGCGGCGATCAAATCTCGCCGTGCGACGATCCACTCGATCGAACTGGTTTCCTTTGACTACCCGGATTTTTCCTTGGCGATCGAATGCGGCAAAGGCACCTACATCCGCACTCTGGCTCGAGACATCGCCAAATCGCTGGGCTCCGATGCAGTGATGACGGACCTGGTTCGCACCGCAGTGGGCAATTTCGACATTGAAGATTGCACCTGTCCGAATTCTCTGACCGAGGAAATACTGGCCTCAAAGATGCGTGCTCCCGTCGATCTGTTGGGCTCATTGAATCGGCACCACTGCACCGACGAGCACTTTCGCGAGCTCTCGTTTGGTCGGCCTGTTGAGCTGCGCGACTACCATAGCGACCACGATGAAGTCGCCTTAGTCGACAAACAAGATCGCCTGATCGCAATCGTCACCCGCACGAAAAGCGAAGTGTGGAGAACGAAAATCAATTACGCCCCGCTACTGGTCGAGTAACCAAGGGTGGCATACCCGTCAGCGGGCACGACATTCGCAGTACCGCCCTGAGGCGGAATGCGGG
>CAZDZX010000072.1:11405-16657 GCA_964510005.1 uncultured Pirellulaceae bacterium | reverse complement strand
TGCTGATCGCCTTGCTGATCGCCTTGCTGGTCTACCTGTTGGTCTGCGGGCTGTTGGTCGCGATGGAAACCCAAATGGTCTATCCAGCTCCAAAATTTCCACGGGGTAACTGGGAACCTAACTTCGAGCATACATCGATTGATTTTGAGGCTCGTGACGGCACAAAGCTCCACGCTTGGTTGATCCCCGCAGCCGATGAAGGCCGCCGGAACTTTCTCTTGTGTCATGGCAACGGAGAAAACGTGGCTTCGTCTTCGGCATGGATGGGAGCCCTTCTTGCGAAGGAATTTGATGCCAACGTGTTCGTTTTCGACTATCGAGGCTACGGAAAGAGCGAGGGTAGCCCCAACGAAGCCGGTTTGAGAATGGATGGCGAGCGAGCGATGGAAGTCTTCTGCGAAAAAATTGGCAAAAAACCGTCCGACATTATTGTGATCGGTCATTCGGTCGGTGGTGGCGTGGCCACACACATCGCTGCCGAAACACCTTGCAAAGCGCTGATTTTACAACGCACGTTCGATCGTATGGTCGATGTCGCGGCCGGACAATATTGGTGGGCCCCCGTCAGGTTGCTGATGCGCAACCCATTCGATTCCGCCAGCGCGCTAGCGCAATACGACGGTCCTGTGCTTCAGTCCCATGGGGAATCCGACCGCCTGATCCCCATCAAACACGGTCGGGCACTGTTCGAAAACACAACGCACCCGCAGAGCCAGTTTCTTTCTCAGCCCAACGTGGGCCACAATGATGCCTTCCCCCCGGAGTATTGGGGGCAGCTCGAAGAATGGTTACAGAAAATCGAACAGTGATTCCTGTGCACCAAACGCTCCGCAACCGTTAGTCATGCACCGTTGGTCGTGGACCGGACGCTCCGCGGCCGGAACCGACGACTTAAATGGGTTGGCCGCGGAGCGTCCAACCCACGGATCCTAAATACGGCTCTCGTAGGCCGAGATTTTGTCTTCGTGTTGCAACGTCAATGCAATGTGATCCAAACCTTCAAGGAAACACTTACGGCGAAAGTCATCCAACTCGAAACTGGCAGAAAAGCCTTCACTATCGGTCACCGAATTGTTTTCCAAATCAATCGTCAGTTCATAACCCTCGGTCGTGGCGATGTTCTGATGCAGTTGTTCCACTTCCGATTCCGACAACACCACCGGCAACACACCGTTCTTAGAACAGTTGTTGTAAAAAATGTCGGCGAAGGATTCGGCAATCACGCAGCGAACGCCAAAATCGTCCAGCGCCCAAACCGCGTGCTCTCGGCTGGAGCCGTTGCCAAAATTCTGCCGCGCCACCAATACGGAGGCTTGGCGAAAACGGGGAAGATTCAAAACGAACTCAGGATTCTCCGATCCATCGGGATGAAATCTCCAATCGAAGAACAGGAACTTGCCGAACCCGGTTCGTTCAATTCGCTTCAGAAATTGCTTGGGGATGATCTGATCGGTATCGACGTTGGAGCGATCGATCGGAGCGGCAACGCCGGAGTGTTGTTTGAAAGCTTTCATGACAGAAAATCAAAAGGGTTGAAAAGGGACGCGAGTCATTCGCTCAAATCTCTAGGTGGAACGGCCTACGTCAAATTGCGAATATCAACAAAGTGCCCGGCGACAGCGGCCGCAGCTGCGGTGGCGGGTGATACCAAATGCGTTCGCCCTCCCCTGCCCTGCCGGCCTTCGAAGTTTCGATTGCTGGTTGATGCGCAGCGCTGGCCAGATTCCAGCTGATCCGGGTTCATGCCCAAACACATACTGCATCCGGCATCCCGCCATTCAAATCCGGCCTCCAAAAAGATCTCATTGAGCCCTTCCGATTCGGCTTGGATTTTCACCTGTCCGCTACCGGGAACCACCATGGCCCCGACTCGATCTGCCACTTTCTTTCCCTTCACGATGGCAGCTGCCTCGCGGAGGTCTTCGATGCGAGAGTTGGTGCAGGATCCGATAAAGACACGATCGATGGCTAGGTCTTCCATCCGCTGACCGGGTTTAAGATCCATGTACTCGATGGCCAATTGGGCGGATTGCTGATCGACGGCGTCGTCGAAATCGGCGGGCTGAGGAACAAGTCCATCTACCGAGGTAACCTGACCGGGGTTGGTCCCCCACGTGACTTGCGGTCCGATCGTCGCGGCATCATAAATTTCGACTCGATCGTAGACCGCGTCGGGGTCCGATGGTAGCGAACGCCATTGCTGGGCGCGCGACTCAAAATCCGCCGGTGCGAACTCGCGGCCTTTGACGTACTCAATCGTTTTTTCGTCTGGCGCGATCAGACCCGCTCGGGCGCCCCCTTCGATGGACATGTTGCAGATGGTCATTCGCTGTTCCATCGAAAGCGCTCGAACGGCTTCGCCGGTGTACTCCAACACGTAACCGGTGCCACCGGAGGTGGAGATCTGGCCAATCAGATACAGAATCAGGTCCTTGCTAGTGACGCCGTCTGCCAGCGTATTATCAAAACGGGCTTCGAATGTTTTCGGTCGAGACTGCAGCAGCGTCTGGGTCGCCAACACATGTTCGACTTCGCTGGTGCCGATTCCAAACGCCAACGCCCCGAAAGCGCCGTGAGTGGAAGTATGCGAATCGCCACAGACAATGGTCATTCCCGGTTGAGTCAGTCCCAACTCTGGGCCGATGACATGCACGATCCCCTGTTTGGGATTGTTGATGTCATAGAGTTCAACACCGAAATCCTTGCAATTGGTCCGCAGCGTTTGAATTTGCTGTCGAGAAATGTCATCCACGATGGGCAAGTGCCGATCCATGGTGGGGACGTTGTGATCTTCGGTGGCAAAGGTCTTGTCAGGTCGACGGACTTTCCGGGACGCCGCCTTGAGCCCGGCAAACGCTTGGGGGCTGGTGACTTCGTGGACCAGATGCAAGTCGATATACAGCAGCGTCTGCTGGGGATCTTCATGAACGACATGTTGGTCCCAGATTTTTTCGAAAAGCGTTTTTGGATTGCTCGCACTCATGAATGGTGCCAATGGCTGAAAAAAGGAAAAGCCGCCGTTCCGGGGAAGCCAGACCGGCAAAAGAATGTATGATATGCCGCTTCTTCGATTTGGGAAAGTTTCGATTTCCCCAACCTTCCTTTTCTTTCCTTCCAGCGCCTCCGATTTACCATGAGTGAGTGGATACAGATTATTATTCTAGCGATCGTACAGGGGATCGCCGAATTTCTACCCATCAGTTCCTCGGGACATCTGAACGTGATTCAGTCCCTTATCTCCGGGAAAATCCCTGAGACTCCGGAACTGACCGTGGTGCTCCATTTTGGGACTTTGCTGGCGATTGTTTGTTTCTACTGGCGTCGAATCCTTGATTTGCTCGGGAGCGATCGAAGAGTGATTCCAATTTTGATTGTGGGGACGATTCCAGCCGCATTTATCGGGATTACGGTTAAGAAGATGTTCCCCGACCTGCTCACCAATCCTCTTGTGTCGGGGATTATGTTTCCGATCACTGGCGGCATGCTGCTGCTACTGAATCGACTCAAGGAAGGCAAGGATGAGTATCCAGCAATGGGATACAAAACCACAGTGCTGATTGGGCTCGCCCAGGCCTTCGCTCTGCTTCCGGGAATTTCCCGGAGCGGTTCCACCATCGTCGCGGGAAGCTTACTGGGTTTGAAGCGTGACCAAGCGATGACGTTTTCCTTTTTGCTTGCGATCCCCGCAATTCTTGGAGCCACGGTTCTTGAATGTTACGACATTTACAAAGCGGGCTTTAAAACCGCCACCGATCCGACCCTGCTTCTTGTCGGGACCGTGATTGCCTTCGTTGTTGGTTATGGCGCTTTGAGGTGGCTGGACGGTCTATTGAAGCAGGGCAAACTGCACTTATTCGCGTGGTATCTGATACCCCTGGGAGTTCTGGTCATCATCTGGCGTGTTTTCGTACTGACACAATAGGCAAACCGTCAACATTTCGGCGTTGACGCTGGAAGGGGCATTTTCTACTGTCCTGTCGATGCCCCTTTTCAGAAAAATCACCTATCTGTTGATGCTGTTCACCGCTGCGCTATCGGTGTGGCTTGCTCCCTGCGCGGCGCAGACCCAACCGCCGCAAACACAATGGCTGGTGTTGAACAACGACCAGTTCATCAAAGGCAAGATTTTAAAACGAGATGGACGCTATCAGGTCGCCACCGCCACCGGCAGCAAGATCCTGATCGAAGAAACAAAAGTCCGCCTCGTTGCCGATTCCTTGGATGACATCTACTGGGAAATGTGGTCCCGGACCGATCCGGAAAACGAACAACAACAAGCCAAACTGTTTCGTTGGTGTGTGCGAAATGGGCTGCTGCACCGCGCCCAGCCCATCCTGCACGTACTTGCCGGGCTGGATGGCACCAGTGATACAAGGGACCGTCTACTGACGCGACTTTCAGCCGAACTGAATGACGCGGTTCAGAAACGACTGAAACAACAGCAAACCACAGCGGCTCCTAAGGCTCAACTGGCAGACGCGGCCGCACCGGTTGAGATCCGCGGCCTGCCTTCGCTAGACCCGCCTGCCGCTCAACCGAAAATCGTCAACCGCATTCCACGAATCCCCTCTCTCGAATCAACCACATTGCCGGCCGTGAGCCTCACTGCAGACGGCGAAATTCGACGCGTTGGACATGAAGAGGCCGTTGAGCCAGAAAAGAAAACCCTTTGGCGACCGGAAAAGCATTTGATCAAGCAAGCGATTCGCAACCTGCCCCACGGAGCCGCCCGATTTTACAAAGTCAAAATTGAGCATGAACTTCTAAGCAACTGTGCCCAATGTCATGGCTTGGATACCGAAGCGTTCCCACTGGCAAAATCAGATTTTGGCAAAAAAGTGCCCGCCTGGATGACGCGTCAAAACATCTACTCGGCCTTGCTGAAGACAGATCGGAATTTCCCAGCGCAAAGCCCGTTGATAGAAATGGCGACCCAAGCTCACGGCGGCCAACCTCAAGCCGCTTTTGGGCATAGCGATCCGTTCGTGATCGACCTGAAAAACTGGTTGGCGGCATTGAGTGGAGTTCGCGTGCCAACACAAACACCAACGCCTCCTCAACAAGAAGCAACGACTTTGACTCCCGCCAAACCGGCGGAATCACCATCACCCGGTGCGGTCAATCGGATTCCGAAAGCCGCCGATCCATACGATCCGTCTGAGTTCAACAACTCGTCACGTTGATCACCGCTGGTTGGGCATTTGATTTTGCCGACTTTCACTGGCTGGCTATTGAATCAGATTTCTTGGGTG
>CAZDZX010000072.1:0-11305 GCA_964510005.1 uncultured Pirellulaceae bacterium | reverse complement strand
GCATTTGATTTTGCCGACTTTCACTGGCTGGCTATTGAATCAGATTTCTTGGGTGCCATGGCGGCTATCGACAAATGGCACTTGCTTTAGATTGTTGCCAGCCACGACGAGGTGGAACCTAACCTCAGCGAGGTTAGATCAATCGCCTAGCTAGGGTTCTTGAACCCTGGGTGCCGGTGCTGAGATGACCCGTTGGGATTGAGAGAGTTTTTGGTGGCCGTCGTAAACTTGGGCTGTTGATCTTACGCCCTTATGGATGCCAGTAAGTGCCGCCCAGCTATCTATTTGCCTCGATAGTTGTAGGCCGGGTTCTTGGCATCGAAGTCGATGTCCGTGAAGCCCGGATTCAGCTTCAGATTCAAGTAGGTGTACTCTTCGAGCAGCTTTGGCTTGCCGCCATTGACGGGCCACAGGTGAGCTGAATAGCGGATCGGAGCGTTAAGCTCTTCATCGATATAGATTTTGGCTTTGTGAAAGTCGTAGGGAGCCCTTTCGACCGGATGCTTGACTTCGATGGTGCTGCAGAGGCGGCCGTTAAGCTTGGCTCCTGTTTTGTAGATGACTTCGCAATCACCCGCATCACGATCTCGCTCGGCTTTTTCGATGAGCTTGACCATCAGATTCTCAAGGCCAGCCTCGTAGACGGGATAGCGATTGCCTTGCATGGCCAACATCCCGTTGGGATCCAAGTTCAACGTGGTCAGGCTAATGATTCCGGAGCCTTCGTGAACTCGCATGCGGTCTTGGTTCCAGCCTTTGATCCAGATCAGCTCACGTCCTGCACATGCTTTGGGCTTGATGAACTTCATGTAGATGCTGAACGGAACTTTGCCAGCGGGAGTGGTTTGAGGTTGGCGAATTTTCAATTGTGCGAATTCAGGATCCAGCAGTTTTCCATTGACCCGTTCCCGCTTCACAATAATCGCTGAATAGTCCGTCACGTTATCTCGAAATTGCTGCAACCCGTCGTAGGCTCGCTGGATCGCGTTATCCAATGGATGAGGAGCACGTTTGGGTGCGACCGCAACGGCGGGTTTTACCGTCGATGCCGAGGCCTTGAGGAAGGGGCTTGGCAGAGTGGGAGTTGCCAGTGCAGCGGAGGTTTCGGGAATGATCTTGGTGGCCGATGGAAGGATCGACGCGGACTGGAAATCCGGACTTGCCGCAGGCAGTGAATCGATTTTGGAATCTAAGCTGGGCTTATCAGCAGAATTTTCCGCAGGTTGGCCGGCTTTGGCGATTCGATGAATCGGTTCGGTGATCTTCTTTTGAATGGTGTCCGCTTTTTCGTTTTCCTGACCCTGACACACGCAGGCGTCGAATCCAAAAACGACCACGCAAAAACCGAAGAGTTGCAAAAAAGAAAAATTCGAAGGCATCCATTACTCCACATCCTGATCTACAGGATTTCGTTCTGATCCATGAACGTGAGGCTGATTGTAGAAACCTCGGCTCAACAAGGCCAAGGCAATTTCTGGCAGCTTCCAATCCGAAGCTGCTAGCTGCGTTACAAGACTCTCACAAAATAACTTATCGCCATTTCGATAGCATTTTTGGAGTTTGAAAAGCTTCCCTGACCGTTACTGACTGCAAATCAACCAAACTTGGTTTGCCCAAGCTGCAAACTCGGCCATCCATTCAATACCCGTCTCACAACCCACACGAAACGGGGAAAAAATAGTTGCTTTTTTTACGTTCAGTGAACCCCGCTGTCCCTACATTAGGGAGAGTCCAAATCCGGCAGACTGCTGGACTCGCTCTTCGGAGGTGTTGGCGTATCGCTTCCGAAGGGCAGCGTATCAAGATCGTCCGCCGGTTTCTCAGTGGCGGCAGGTTCTTTCGGGATACTCATGTCTTGCATGACTTCTTTCGGTTTCGTTTCCGGTTCCTCTGTTGCGGTAGAGGAGTCACTGGAACAACCGCCGCTGATAAACAGACAAACGGACAATCCCAGACATAGTGCCATGCGGGAGAGAAGCATATTGAATTTGGAGATAGACATTGCGATTAGCGCGGTTGATTTGAAGGCTTCAAAACGAGAACGTTAACCAGATACGGTAGACAAACAAGAGTTTACCGGAGGATCGCCTCTGTTGCTACGGCATATTCCCGCTGCCGAGGCCTTCATTCGCTGCCTCCACCAAGCCAGTCGGCGTCAGTGGTTCTTTACCGGTTGCCGATTCGGTTCAAGAGTCCCTTCACCAAGCCAAGGATTTCCTGTTTTTCATGGTCTCGGAAAATACAGTTCGTTTTCCAGTCGGCGACGCTTACGCACAAACACATGGCGATCGACAGCCCGACTGGCATCAGTAGGACCAGAGGCAGGCAGGCACAGGCCCACAGCCCGAAATCGGATTTGCAGCCAAAATAGTGATTGAAACCGTAGATCAATGAAACCAACAGAGCGTTGGAAATCGTAGTCGCCAAAACCGCCCCTGAAACGCCCATGTGGGGAATCAGCAGCCAGTTCAGCAGCAGGTTCATCAGTAAACCGATGAATAGGGACAGGGCTGTGTATTTGCCTTTTTCGGCAACCCACAAGTAGTCTTGGCCAACGGTGTATAGACCAAACCAGATGCAATAGACCAGCGTCATCGGCAATACTGACAGGCCTTCTTCGTAGCGACCCTGCAGCAGAGTGTCGAAAATGAATGGAGCTGCGATCACGATTGCAACGCCGACCAATGTGAAGGCGATCGACATAAGCTTGGTGGTCCAGCGCAGTTGATCGCAAGCCTCTTCCTTTTCATCCTTTTCCCAGTGGGCTGCCATGTAGGGCAGCAGGACTCCGCCCAGCATTGCAGACAGGCTGATCAAAACGAGGGGAATGGTGCGACCGGAATGATATTGTCCGACCAGTCCTTGAGCCAGATCGGCGCTGACGGGTGAACAGTACAGCAACATATACCGATCACTTAGCTCAAAACAGTTGTTGAAAAAATTCGACACCCACAACCACGCCGCAAAGGGAGCCAATCGGCTCCACATGGTGCTGTGTCGCAGAAACTCGCCGGTGTTGGACAGCGTGTCTCGATACTTGTACAGGACCCACAAACCGGGGATCACGCCGACCAAGCTACTGACTCCGAAGCCGATCGTGGCACCAGTGGCAGCGTCTTCCATGAACACAGCCAAGCCCAATCCGACGGTGGCGAACAGGATGCCGGTCAAAAACCGCATCATGGTTACCAATCTGACTTGGCGAAGCGACTCCATCAGGGAGATCATGAAATTCGACACCGAAACCATCACGATGCAAAACGCCATCGAGTAGACGATCGAAGTGAACTCGGTGGAGCGAAAAACCAAATGCGAGAACTGCGACGGGAAAACGACCATCGCCGTGGCAAGCCCCAGCGTCAAACCGGTTGCCCACATCGCGATGCGTTTGACAAAGTAACCCAGCTGACCGCGCTGTCGATAATATTCAGAGTAGCGGCCGAAGCATCCCGGCAGGCCCAATACGGCCAGCGGCACGAGGAGCATCAGGAAGCTCCAAATCAACGACCATTGTCCCAACTGCTGTTCGTCCATGAACCGGCAAAACAGCAGCCCGCGAAAGAACCCGATCGCTCGCTGACCCACGGTCAGAATTAGCGCAAACATCACTCCAGTCGCGATCGAATCGGTGACCAGATCTTTCTGGTCCGAATTCGCTGCCGGCGAGGGCAGGATGCTGACTTTTTTTGGCTGGGAACCGGAGGCCATGTTGACGGAAATTAAGGGGGAGAACGAAAGTGTCTTGAAAACAAAATACGTAGGTTTTCGTCTGTAACTGTTCCTCACACCTAAGTCCGACCGCGCCGGAAACTTCGCTAAACTACAGGACTTCCATTAAGTTTTATCAATTTGCCGACTGTGTCGGTTGTCCGGAAAAAATGTTGGTCGAGCGATTCCATTTGAATTTGTGGACACCTTGCGTTCTAATTTGTTGGAAAGCTCACGTTCGATTTTGACGGCGAGCCTCTGAAAACCGTCCATTGTCCAAAAATTGTGAGAGTTCGATGTTTCGTTATTTGACTGTTGGCGTGCTGGTAGTCGCAGGCCTCGTCGTGGGTACCCAAGTCACAGGTTGTGGTCCTCAAATAAAAGTCGCTGGCCAAAAGGCGATCGACAAGATCAATGATCTGCTTGGAAAGATTGATGTTAAATTGGCAGAAATCGAACAGGAGCAGACTCGACTGAAAAAAGCAGTCACGAAAGCAACCGAAGCTCGAATTTCGGCCAAGTACCAACTTGAGAGTCTCAACAAAAAGAAATCAGACCAGGAAGAGCAGCTGGCCTCATTGAAGGGGAAAGCATCTCAGTACTTGGCATTGCTGAAAAAAGCGGGTGACAAAGCCGAGGTGGAAAACGCCAATGGCAAAATGGTTTCCAAAGCGAAACTCGAAGTCGTCCTCAAAGAACGCTTGCAGATGATTGAAGCGACCAAGGCCAAGCTGCAAAGAACCACGCTGCCTTTGATCAAGACGTGGGAGAAGAACATGGACGTCCAAACCAAGGTCGAAAAGGCGCGTCGAACTCAGTTGGACAGCATTGAAAACAAAATCGCTCAGCTGAAAGCTGAAAAAGAGCGATACGACACCATGAAGCAGACCAAAACTTTGCTGGGTGACAGCGAATCAATCAGCGACAGTTTTGATGACCTGGACAAAAGCGTTGATGATCTGCTGGTTTCGCTGAAGACGCAAAACGAGATCGAAGAGGGCAAAGTCGATGACATCCTTGCCGGTGCGAGCGAGCCTGAAATCAATGACGAAGATTTGTTGGGAAGCAGTGCTGACGATAGCTCAAAGCTGATTTCGGATGCCGAAGCCCTGTTGGGATCTGAGTAGGCAAACTAATTTTTGTTCCACGAACACGCGATGACAACGTCCTCGCGTGTTTTTTTATTCTGAGTTAGCGATATGAAATCAATTTCATCTGCCATTACCGTTCTTCTTTTCTGCACCGTGGTTGCCGGCGTGTACCTGTACGCTGTTGGCGATCTTAAGTTTGGTGGCGGCGACACCGAACCGTCCAACGTGAACAACACGGGCTTTCTGAAAACACCCGCTGAAATGAGGCGCAAGCTGGCCCAGTTGAGGTTGGATCAGGAAAAAGTCCGCCGTCGTCGCAAGCTAACCCAAGGCCGCAAGCAGGAAGTTGTGGATCTGCTGAAAAAGAAAGGCGTCGATTCCAATGCGGATCTAAGCGATGACGATTTGAAGTACGAAGTTCGTAGTTTGAAGCGCTACGTGGAAGACATCCGTGAAATGGATTCCATCATCGTTAAATACGATAAACCGATTGCGGCCATCGAAGCCATGTTGAAGCTTGCCGAGCAGGAACGGATTGCCGATGAAGTCGCCATCTCCGATGAGAAAGCGGCAGAGTTGGGCAAGATGATCATCGACCTCGATGAAAAACTGGGGGTCGACGAAGCCCCCGATCTGTTTGAAGAGGACGAACTCAGAAGTCTGCTTAGCGACGAATTAGGAAGCCCGTCGCCCTAGTGCTTTGTCAAAGCTTAAAACGTGGGTTGGCGAAATTAGCCGCTTCGGCGCTAGCCACGGTTTCTAGCGAATCAACCGTGGCTAGCGCCAAAACGACTAACCCTAAAATCAAACTTTGACAAAGCACTAGGCTTGGCTTGGATAGAACAGGCACAGGCTCTGCTTTTTCCTTAGTGAGAGATTCTAGCAAGAGCAGCTCAGCCACCCATGGAGCGTTGATGTCAAACTACGCGTTTCCCCCCGCAGACCCGATAAGCCTAGCGATCGCCGGCAGCCAAGCCCGCTTCCCCGTGCGACGCGTTTATTGCGTGGGTCGAAACTACAGGGACCATGTGGCAGAGATGGGTGGAGACGTGAAGCGATCCGAGCCAATTTTCTTTACCAAAGCCGCTCAGACGATCGTTCATGGCGATGCCGAGATTCCGTATCCGCCCAACACGAAGGAATTGCACTACGAAGTCGAACTGGTTGTGGCGATGGGCCCAATCGGCGTTTACGCTTATGGCGTGGGAATCGATTTAACTCGCCGTGACCTGCAAGCCGCCGCCAAGTCCACAGGGCAGCCGTGGGCGCGGGCCAAGAACTTTCGTCACTCCGCACCTTGCTCCGCCTTGACGCTGGCGACCGATTTTGAACTGAACGCAGCCAAGATCACCCTGAGTAAAAACGGCGAGATTGTTCAGCAGGGCTGCATCTCGGAGATGATCTGGTCGGTGGAAGAGATCGTCGATCGCCTCGCCTCTGACATGGATTTGCAAGCAGGCGATTTGATTTTTACCGGTACGCCCGCAGGAGTTGGCCCGGTGGTCGTCGGCGACGAGCTTTCAGGTGAAATTGCGGGCCTTGAACGGGTCACGGTCAGATTCGTTGAAGGCGATTGAGCCACAGAGGTCATTCGTTCGCTTCCTTGTTTCCCAGAGACTCTCGACGTCACTGATGTCTCAAGACTGCCGAGTTCATTCGAATGCATGTGCTCCCAACCATAGATTTCTGAACTGTTGCCAGTCCAGCTACAAATTTTTACGGCCTCTAAGGGGCTGGCTGCCCTTCTTTTTTCACGAATTCCACATTCTCCAAACGCAGGACCACAGCGGGCTTTTGTGCAGATCAACCATATTTCCAAGCCTCGCTGTTTTTGAAGGGGCACGACGAGCGTGACCATAGCATCCCAACACGCGTATTTCGCCGTGTCGAACTGCCGGACCGTTGGCCTTACATCATATTTTTTGGGACCCGTATTCCCAGCCCTTCAGGCTGGGCCGCGAGAACTGTCGGGGCTTTGCACCTTTGCGCCTGTATTTTGCTGGGGCTGGATTGTTGTGGAGAGGCTTGGCTGTCAGATGCTTCGGTGACTGCTCGCTGCATGGACTGCCCCTAGACGGCCAAAGTCACCCTGCCCTTCTGTTGGTTTCGCCAACGACCGGGAACTTATCCCTGTGACAAATTTCAGATGCGGATAGAATTCATCGCCCTAGGGTTGTGAATTTTCAGGCCCTTTTGACACCATCGCAATTTCGGCCTTCTATTCATCGGAAAAAACAGTGGCAGAGACATCCACCGCAACAGACACCCAGCCTGTTTCTAACTCCAGCAGTGGTGAAACGATCTGGCAAATTGACCTGTTACCCGCAACCGGCACTCCCGACCGACTCGCTCACGAAGTGCTCGCCGACGCCGTCGATCTGGGGCTGCCGAGCAGCCTGAAAGTGAAATCCGCCCGCGTGTTCCTTGTCCAAGGCGCACTTTCAAAACAGGACGCCATTTCGATCGCTCAATCGCTACTGGTCGAACCGGTCGTTGAAGAATCCGTGATCGCTGAAATCGGCAGTGATGAGCTTTGTGCGGTCCCCGCCGGTTTTGAAAACCAAGTCACCGTGCTGCCGCTGCCCGGCGTCACCGATCCCCAAGCCGAAAGTGCCATGCTGGCGATGACGGGACTGGGGTTTGCCGTATCCGCCGTTCGAACGGCGAAGAAGTATTGGATCTCATCCCTCGATCAACAACAGCAGGAAACTCTTTTCCGCAAGCTGCTCTGCAACGATTCCGTCGAGATGATCGTGCTGGATCGACTGCTGCTCGATGGGCTCAACCAAGGTCGTAAGTGGGAGTTCCAAGAAAACTTAGTTCCCATCCGCGAGTTGGACGATGACGCTCTCAAAGCCATCAGTACAGATAACTTGCTGAGTCTTTCAGTTACCGAAATGAGAACCATTCAGGCTCATTTCGTAGAACTTGGGCGAGATCCTTTCGATATCGAATTGGAATCGATCGCCCAAACTTGGTCCGAACACTGCAGCCACAAAACGCTGGCCGGTCGCATCAAGTATCAAGACGAAAATGGAGCCATCGATTTCGAAAACATGCTCTACGAGACCATCTTTGCGGCGACGATGCAGATCCGCAAAGACCTTGGCGATGATGACTGGTGCGTCAGCGTGTTCAAAGACAACGCCGGGATCGTCAAATTTGACGAAAACAACAACGTGGCCTTCAAAGTTGAAACACACAACCGTCCCTCAGCGCTGGAACCCTACGGTGGTGCCAACACGGGAATCGGCGGCGTGATTCGTGATACGCTGGGAACGGGTTTGGGAGCCAAACCAGTCTGCAGTACCGACGTGTTCTGCTTTGCCGATCCGCGAACACCCGTCGAAGAACTTCCCCCCGGCGTGATTCATCCCCGTCGAATTATGAAGGGCGTTGTCTCGGGCGTGCGTGACTATGGGAACCGAATGGGAATTCCCACCGTCAATGGAGCGGTTTACTTTGACAAACGCTACGTCGGCAACCCGCTGGTATTCTGCGGCAACGTGGGTGTGCTGCCGACGGACAAATCGTTCAAGGAGCCACAGGCCAACGATCTGATCGTTTCGATCGGAGGCAAAACCGGACGCGACGGCATCCATGGAGCCACCTTTAGTTCCGCGGAACTTACCGAAAGCTCCGATGTGACTTCCGGTGGAGCCGTTCAAATTGGTAACGCCATCACCGAAAAAATGGCGATGGATGTTTTGCTGCAGGCGCGGGACCAAGGCTTGTATTCTGCTGTGACCGACTGCGGGGCTGGGGGGTACTCCAGCGCCGTCGGCGAAATGGGCGAAGAAATCGGTGCCGAAGTCTGGCTGGACAAAGTCCCGTTGAAGTACGAGGGGCTTTCCTGCACAGAGATTTGGATTTCCGAAGCCCAAGAGCGAATGGTGTTTGCGGTTCCAGAACAGAACTGGGAAAAATTCGAATCGCTCTGCCGCGCCGAATCCGTCGAAGCCACCGTCATCGGGCAGTTCAAACCGACCGGTCGCTTGCGATTGCTCTACCAAGACAAAACTGTTGGCGATGTGGCGATGAGCTTCCTGCATGATGGCCGACCTCCAGTGGTTCGTCACGCCACCTATTCGCCCACCGATGCGGCTCCCTTTAATGCCCCTGCCAGCCCAGATTTCGGCAACGACCTCTGCCAGATCCTTTCCTCACTGAACGTGGCCAGTAAGCACTGGATCATTCGCCAGTACGATCACGAAGTCCAAGGCGGTTCGGTGATCAAGCCGCTGGTGGGCGTCAAAAATGATGGCCCCGGAGATGCCGCGGTGGTTCGTCCGGTGCTTGAATCCAGACGCGGGTTGGTTGTCGGTTGTGGCATGAATCCTTACTTCGGAGATCATGACACCTACCATATGGCCGCCAGCGCAATCGACGAAGCGATTCGAAACTGTGTCGCTGTCGGTGCCGATCCGGCTCGGATTGCGATTCTGGACAACTTCTGCTGGGGGCACACCGATCGACCGGAAACCTTGGGCTCGCTGGTGCGTGCCGCCCTTGCCTGCCGCGATGTTTCGATCGCCTTTAAAACTCCGTTTATCAGCGGTAAAGACTCGCTGCACAACGAGTTTAGCTACACCGATAACGACGGCAAACGGGAAACGATCTCGATTCCTTCCACGCTGTTGATCAGTGCCATGGGCCAAGTCAACGATGTGAAAAACTGCGTGACGATGGATTTGAAACAGGCTGGCAACAGCCTCTATCAAATCGGCCAAACCAAAAACGAACTGGCCGGTTCTCACTGGTCGTTGATCACTGAAGCCGACGGCGGGCAGGTGCCGGTTGTCGACACCGACGCTGCCATGGCGACCTTCGTCGCCTTGCACAAGGCCATCGAATCGGGATTGGTTCGCAGTTGTCATGACTTAAGCGAAGGCGGATTGGCGGCTGCGATTGCCGAAATGGCGTTCTCTGGAGAGTTGGGCGTGGACGTGGATGTGACCGCGATCAAGGTCGAAGGTGTGGATGCGAACGAAGATCTTGTTCGACTGTTCTCCGAATCCAACAGCCGTTTCGTGGTGGAAATTGAATCCGGCAAAGAATCCCAATTCGAAGCCGCGATGTCTGCAGTGCCGCTCTGTTCCATCGGCAAGGTCACGGACTCGGGCGATGTTGTGATTTCCAGTAGGGGCTCGCAACTGATCCGCAAGCCCGGCAGCGAGCTCAAATCAGCATGGCAGAATCCGTTGGATCTGGATGCGTAGATTGCGTTTGAGCGCCGGTGATTGCTAGAAGCAGTTTCAAAACCCAATGTAGGGCCGGTTCCCATTGGCCGAAACGAGCTAATTCCAGTTTTGAAACTGCTTCGAGACCATTGAAGAGTCAGTGTTGGTCGAAGCGACTGCCGATTCGGTCCCAGCGGATGCCCTCGGCGATTGGTGGCTCACGATGATCTTTGGGAAATTTGTAATGGTTGGACCAATACGTTAGTCGAACAACGCCGATGAAATTTTCAAAAGGTATCGGGCCATCTATTCGGCTGTCCAAGGAAATTCGCCGGTTGTCGCCAAGGACAAAATACGATCGTTGGGGAATAACAGTCGGCCCCCAGTTCGACAGCTCTGGCGGCGAGACGATGGCCTCATCAAGATCGCGATAGCTGTCCTGCACCTCGACACCGTCGACAAACAGTTTTTCGTCTCGAATTTCAATGGTCTCGCCGGGCAACCCGACGATTCTTTTAACATGTGTCGCGGGATTCGGTTTTGAATTTAGAAAGACACCCAAGTCGTGTCGGCGTAAATTGGCGGCGTCAAAAAAGAGCTTGTCGACGATAATTCTATCGTTGTAATTCAATGCTGGAGCCATTGATTGCGTGGGTATGATGAACGCCTCTGCAGCGAAGGTTCGATTCAAAAAGAAGATCACGTGGATGGCGATAAACGAAAGCATGAAGGTCAGAAGGTAGACCCACCACCTTTGATATGGCCGAAGAACGGCAGCCTGGCTGTGCCGTGTAATTTGAAAAATGTCGACGGCGATCAAGATTGGAAAAGCAACTGCGAGGGCCATCGCAAACAAAATCGCTTCGCGACTCATCGGAAGTTTACATGCCAAAATCATAAAGGCAGGCAGGAGTCCCATCCACAAACACGTCACCCCTAATGCCCTCTTGGGACGACCCGCGTAAAGGTAGCTGGCAGGAATCGACAAAAAGCTCAGTAGTACAGCGATCCACGATTTTCTTCGTTTCAAAAGAGGCTCAGTCATCGCTGGCAGTCAATGTTGATGGTTTACGATTGTTCTGCAGGCGATGATCCTCGATTTTGAAGATCAAAGCAATGTCCTTTGCGGGGAGGCTACTTTCGTCCAGATTTTCATTGCTCGTGTCCCTGTCAGAGAACTCAGTTTCGGCGAACCCGGCCGAATCGCTAACGGTGGTCTTTCTTGTGTTTTTCTTAAATAAATCGTGACGCCGATGGGAGCATGACCACTCATAGACACTGAACCCAGCCTGACATGCGTTCACGCTGGCTTTCGCTATCCAAGAG
>CAZDZX010000071.1:0-16692 GCA_964510005.1 uncultured Pirellulaceae bacterium | reverse complement strand
GAGATGAAAAAGGCCGAGATGGAGAAAGCCGACTTGGATAAAGCTGAGGATAAAGCCCAACAAGAAACCGACGGCGACCAGCAGCCTTAAGGACGCACTCTCGTCTCGGGTTTTGAATTAAAAAAAGCCAACTCACACGCGTGAGTCGGCTTTCAAAACGTCATGATTCAGCGTCACTGTTAATAGTGAGTGTTGTTCTCGCCCAGATCTGGGTTACCTGCCATGTGGAAGTGGTTGTGGTCAATGTAAACCACTTCAACCGCGTCCTCGTCCACCAACGTGTGTGGCGTAGGCCAGCCAACGATCGTCTTCTGTGTGAAGTAAATCGTGCACTTGTAGTGTGCGTGGTGCAACTGTGCCGGACCGATCAACGGATAGACCCGCGGAGGATCGATGTAATCTGCGATCGGCTCTTTGATCATCCGAACGTTGTTACGTTGCTTCTCGTGCAGGAAGGGAAAACTACCCTGAACCGAATGAGCTCGCTCAAGCGCCCACCAGACTTCGTCATCGCTGGGAGGATCGAGAGCGATCTGGTCACCCGACGATGTGGGACCCAAAATTGGAACACGACCATACCGCTCGTGAATATGGTACTTGTCTTCCTGAATCTTCTGGAAGTACGGCGATACCGGGAGCGGAATGCTAAAAATACCCAAAGTTGGACCAAGGGCTTGAAAACACCCTGACGAACAAATGGCTGCAGCGGCCGCGACGATAAGCGTGCAGACTGTCAGTCGTTTGGAAAACATCGCAATTCCTCTGTGGTTTATACATTGCTAGATGTGATATCGTGTTAAACCTTGCGGGACTTGCGGATTTTATGCTTGAAAACGAAAATTCGGGCACAACACCCTGATAGCATTTTCATCTGCCACCGAAAAACTGATGCTCAACGAAAACAAAACCGTCAACAATTCGCCCCATCAGAAGGGAACTTGGTCCATTGTGATCGCCCTCGGGGTTGCCCAAGTGGCCTGGATTGTTTGGCTTGCCCTAATTGCCTTTGGAGTTGCTGGCTAATGCAAATAGTAGTTCTTGATGGAAGAGCCCTCGAACCGGACACCGAAAAGTGGAAAGCGATTGGCTCGCTAGCAGCCGCCGACGGGTTTCAGTGGCATCCCGTCACTTCGCCCGAGCAAGTGGTTGAACGATCCAGCCATGCAGACGTGCTGGTGATCAACAAAGCACGCTTAGATCGATCCGTATTGGATCTGCTGCCCAACCTGAAGCTGATCGCAATCACGGCCACAGGGCACGACAACGTGGATAAGGCGGCAGCTGCCGAAAAAAACATCACCGTTTGCAACGTTCCCGAATACAGCACCGATTCGGTCGCCCAACACGTGTTCGCCATGTTGCTGTCACGGGTGCATCGTTCCTACGAGCACGATACGGCGATTCGGGATGGCCAGTGGCAGGCTGCAGGCCAGTTCACTTTTTGGCTTTCCCCGCTGGCGGAGCTTGCCGGAAAAAAGATGGGGATCGTTGGTTTCGGACGAATCGGCCAAGCCACGGCGCGACTCGCTGCCGCCTTTGGCATGCAGGTGCTGGTCCACAGTCGCACCGAAAAACAGATTCCCGGTTTGGAGGATGTCCAATGGTGCTCTGTTGAGGAACTCTTCGCTCAAGCGGACGTTGTTAGTCTTCACTGTCCGGCGACCGACAGCAATGAGCAATTTGTAAACGCACAGCTATTGAAACAGATGAAGCCGACCGCGATGCTGATCAACACCGCTCGTGGAAAACTGATCCATGAATCAGACCTTGCTCAGGCACTGGATGCGGGAACCCTCGCAGGAGCCTGTCTGGATGTGCTTTCCAGCGAACCGCCGGTATCGGACAACCCGCTGCTGCATTGTAAGAACTGTTTGCTGACGCCCCACATTGCTTGGACAACGGTCGAGGCCCGTCAGCGATTGATGAACATTGTCGCCGAAAACATCCGCGCATTTTCGTCGGGCGATCCCACCAATCAAGTCGGTTGATGGCATGTCGCGGAACCTCAAAGCGATTAATCTTAAAACGCTGGACCTGATTCAATCTTCCCAAAAACGCTTTGACTTGGATGACATCCAAAGTTCTCAGCTTTCCTGTGGAGCGACGGTTTTGGATTTTGGTTCGGATCGGGTGGGGACGGTTGCCGCGGGCATCCTGTTGGCAAAAATCTGTATGGGAGATCTGGCAGCGGTTACAGTCGCCGACAACGCCACTCCCTTGGCGCAATCGGTTCATGTGGAAACGGGTGACCCACTGTTCGCCTGCATGGCATCCCAATACGCCGGCTGGCCGTTTGCGCTGGAAAACTATTTCGCCATCTGCAGTGGCCCCGCCAGAATCGCGAGGGGACAAGAAAACGTCCTCCTTCAGTACGACTTGGTCGAACCCTCCCACGAAGCGGTTGCGGTCCTAGAAACGGCGACCGTGCCCGGAGACGATGTGGCCTTCCATATTGCTCAGCAGTGCGGTGTTCCGCCACAGAACGTCACAATCTGCATTGCGAAAACGTCCAGCGTCCCCGGCAGCCTGCAGGTGGTGGCCAGATCGCTGGAATCGGCGATGCACAAATTGCATGAACTTGATTTTGATTTGCGAACGATCCGATCGGGTCGCGGCAGTGCACCTTTTCCACCGATTGGCAGCAGTGATTTGCAATCGATGGGTTGGACCAACGATGCCATCCTCTACGGTGCGACGGTTGATCTCGAAGTCGAAACCGACGATGAAACGATTGAGCAGATCGGCAATCAGATCCCGAGTTCCATCGCGGCCGAATACGGCCAACCGTTTCTAGAGATTTTTGAAAAATCCGGTCGGGATTTTTACCAAATCGATCCCCTGCTGTTTGGACCGGCGAACGTGAACATTCACAATCTCAATAGCGGGAACCTATTTTCGTACGGGCAGACCGATCTGCAGCTGTTGACCCGTTCGTGGAATCCATCACTGTAGAACGTTTGTCATCTGATCTAGCGAACTTACTTTCGCAGGCCTCGTCGCGATAGTTCTCTCAGTTGAATCTTGTATTGAAACTCCGTCTCGCCACTTTTTCGCGTAATGTAGCCTCGCAGAATTTTTGGGTTCGCATTGCTGTCTTCTGAGACCAGCGATCGACTGAACTGAGCATAAAAATGGCCGCGACCTCGATGCGTGGCAGAATTGAGTTCATTGAGGTTAAAAGGAGCGTTGCCAGGCTGCTGTTTCTCAAGATCTTTATTGAGATTGCCTAGCAGTTCCTCATAATTCTCGATCGCGTAAAAATTCGCCTTAGAAACCACCTGCTTCATCCTCGTTTCCAGTAAAGCCATGGATTGAATTTTCTGGTCGTCCGGGAACTTTCTCGCATTACTGGCAATGCTTCGAAACGCGACGGCATGATCACCACGCTTCAGCGAAACCTGAAACTCGATGCGAGAATATGCTTTAGAGGTTGTCTTTGTGGGATCGAGATCGGCGGTGCTGATATCGTAAATCCTTGTCCTGTTGAAGATGAGATCAAACATGTCACGGACTTCCTTTTCTGAAAGCTTGGCTTCGCGGTAAGGCATCCCGGATCGCTCCGGGCACTTTACAGTTCCATCCTGAAAAATCTGCACCCACGGCTCAAAGGCATCGCGGTCGGACCGCTTCAGCCCTCTGTAGCCATAAGTCACCACAGGGAGAGATTTGTCTTCTAAAAACTCGATCGGACTGGCTTCATCAGATTCTGCGGCTTCGGAATTGCCGGGCGTTTGAGTCTGAGCAAACGCGACGCTGTCCATCAAAACAGCGGCCAATCCAAAACAGCAGATAAATTTGCCAAGGGCATCAATTGATTTCATCATTTTCCTTCATCCGAAAAACAGGAGCGTGTCCAATAATAACACCTAAAAGTCAGGGAAAGATCGGCAGGATCGGGATTTCCACGAGTTTATTAGCGTTTTTCCACAGCTGAGTTCTCAAAATAGTCCCAACTGAAATAGGTGGATTCCCGCTTCCTCGTTTAAGGACTGCCTGCAACTGCCGCCTCTTCTGGCCTAGGAACTTCATTCCATTCGATATCCATCGTAGTTGCCTGATCAAAACTGACCGAATGCTGGCGGGCTCTTTTGAAGAACGGATACAAACTGAAGCCAACCATCAAAATAGGCCATGGATCTCGCCACGAAAGAAGAACGTCACGCCCGCGAAAAAGCATACGCACGAATTGTTTCAAACGTGTCCAAGACCGAACGTAGCCCAGCGACCATAACAGCAGCGGCAGTGCATGGTGCGCCGGCCGGGAGTTCGGCTGCAAGCACTCCCCTGCCCCTTCAAGCCGCTGATGTGTTTCGGCAGGCCACAGGTAAGCATCGACCAAATCAGTTCGACTGCGAAACAGATGCAATCCGCTGGTGGCACGTGGATTGCACTCAATCGCAGCAACGGCCCCAGCCTCTTGGACGATAAAGTCAAACGCAATCTGCCCTGAAAAGTTTTCCGCGGCCACGAACTCTGCCACCCACTGACGCACTGCGGGCTGGTTGACGGACTCATAGCCGTAGGCAGGCCCGATGCCCGTTGTAAAGTTCATCGGGTAAGTCACATGCGCGAGCAGCTTTCCCTCCCACGCTAAACTAAACGTGCTCAGCTGTTCACCCGCCAGAAATTGCTGGGCGACCCACGGTGCAGTCGCCGTAGGAGTCACCTCCGCCAGTTCGTCTAGCGATGCCGGATTAATCAGAGCTCGACTGGCGAATCGCGAATAGACCGGCTTGAAAACACCCCACGCTCCCTCTGCGTAGGCTTGCTCAAGCTCCTCACGGTTCGACACTAGCCGCGTCTTGGGGACTGCCAAATTCAAACGCCCCGCCAGCTGAACAAACTCCCACTTGCTGTGCAGCGCATGCAACTGTTTCCAATCGGGGACCCAACGGTACCGCGGGTCCTTCAATGACGGGTTGTTCGCCGACAGGTAGCAGATCTCTTCGCACGTCGGCAGCAACAGGTCGACCGCTTCCTGTTCAATGATCGCAGCTATTTCGGATTGGTACTTTTCGGGGTCTTTCGTCGGCCAACTGACCCGAACGTTTTTGGACACGCAATGTGAATGACTGGAAAGATGTCGCTTCAACGTTTCGGCAACGATCACGCGATGCCCGGCTCGGTGAAACATTCGCGCCAATTCTAAAGCCACCGGAGCCCGACCGCTGGTGATCAAGATCGTCTTTTTCGAATCGTCAGAGGCGGGCATTGGCGTTCTTGCGGACAGAGCCGCTTATGAAAGCAAACCGGCCAACGCGACCGGGACTGGGAGTTATCGCGACGGACTGGGACTCGCGTCCGCTTTCTTTTTAGAATCCTTGGCCGCTTTGATTTCGCCAAACATATGGCCTCGAACCTCGCCATGAGCCCACGTCCCCGCATACATGCCTTTGCGGATCAACACTCTGGCATCAAACGTCCCCATACCGGGAATCGTCAACGAATCTAACACGATCACCGGCGTTCGGTTCAGCCACTGGATCTTAATGGGCACCGGGACCTTGGTTTCCTTTTTCAGGTATTTGATACGGGCCAGCAAAACCCACTGATCACCTTCCTCTTTTTCCGCGCTCACGATCTCGTACTCTTCAGCATGCTTGGAATCGCCTTTGCCTAAAATGGTAAACGTGCCATTCCATTTTGAACCGGTCAGAAACTTCTTCAGGTTGTCGATCGCCGCCTGATCCGGAGCCGTTCCCAAATCGGGGGTTTTGTCCAGCTGCGCCGCCGGGGCGGTTTGCGGTTCGGACTGCTGACCCCACAACTGATGGTGCGGACCACAAGGGACAGCAAATACAAATAGGAGCAGGAAGAGGAAGCGTTTCATTTTTTGGCCTGAAGGATCGATCTGACAATTGACATTCTACTGCGTCGCTACCGTTTTCCACCGAAATCAAAAACAGCCGACGACACTGCCGTTTTCTTTTTGTCGACGAAGTGCATAAAAGCCAACGCGACACGACCGTCCAAGGCATCGATTCCGATATAGTCTCCAAAAAACGGGCCGTCGGTGCACTCGAATTCGACGTCGCCAACACGATAGTGCGAAAACGTTTTCCCCTGATCGGTGCTGCGAGAGAGCGTGACACGGGTGCCGGTTGCTGCAGTCAACTCTCGGTCATAGTACACAATGTTGACAGAACCGTCGCTGGGATCGACTGCCAGCCACGTGAAAAACTGATCACGCTTTTTCGCGGATTGGGTTTCGTTAACCTGCAGCGGTTCGGACCATGTCTTCCCTCCGTCAGCCGACTTCATCAGAAAGACATCCTTATCGCCGTTTCGCTCGTCGACAAAATTCACGTACAGCGTTCCTCGCCCCAGTCCATCGCTATGGTCCACCGCTGTTACAGGCATTCCGTTGGATCGCCCAATCCCTTCCACGTCGTTGGCCCAGCCACCAACCTGCTTCCCAATGACTTTGTCTTTGCCCCACGTTTCGCCTCCGTCTTTGGAAAGGTCCATTTCCAAACCGCGTGGACCGGACCAGACGCAGTAGAGCGTGCCATCAGGCCCGCAACTGGGCGTGGCGCCTTCGACGGTGTCGTCGCCATCGACGCAATCGCCTCCCTGATCGGAAATCCGAATCACTGGTTGAAACGATTTCCCATCATCAACGCTGCGCGAGAAAACGATCTGAGTCGTATCTTGAGCGTCCTTGCTGCCGTACACGTCGAACCGAGTCCACGAGCAGTACAAGTTTCCGAAATGCGGCGACTTCTTGTTTCGATCAAAAACAAACCAAGGCTTATCTTCCATCGGAGTCGGAGTGTTGATGTGGTTAACGACGGGAACTTGCGGGCTCCACGTTTCCCCTTTGTCGGTACTGCGATCGATAAAGATCCCGGTGGCCGTTTTCTTCGGCTTGCCGCCCCAGATCCCTTTGAAACTGATGTAGCCATGAATCGCAGTGCCGTCTTCCGAGAAAACCACCACGTCGTCGCCTTGCGTGCGATCGTCAGGATTCTCGGTAGGACGAATCCCCCACGTGTTGCCGCCGTCGATCGAATGCCAAGTGTAGTTGGGGACTTTTGATTTAGCGTAACCCCTCATGATCGCGCCGGCCACAATATTGTTTTTGTCAGTCGGATTGATCGCAATCGAAACTTCGACCGCCAACGTCGCCGACGGCGGTGACACCCGGACAACTTTGTGAGGATGGAGGTCGTATTGAGCGTCCACGACGCTGGCTGATCCCAGCAGCATGGCACTCGCTACAGCGATCCAACAAAGCGATTTCGACAATAACGTGACGGAATGATAATTGAAGCCCACTGCAATACTCGCTATCGGTTAGGGGGTCGAAGCCCGTTTCAAAACAGAACGGCGGAGAAAGTCCACCACCTGCTTCGCCGATCTTATCTCACGCATCCCAGAGTGACCAGCAAAATCAAAGGTTTCAGATTCGGTTTCGCCGCCAGGCATTTGCATAACGACCTCAAATTTACCCCGACGTTGTTGCGGATCCTCACTTTGCAAGCGACCAATCGCGATGCCAATGTCACAGTTTTCCCGAGTCCGAATATGATCCGCCGCGTTCGTCAAAACGCAATCAGAATTGCCGCTGCCGCCGACTTGTTGGATCCATTGCTCGGCAGTCAGTCGATCCACGGCAACGGAACTGGCAACCATCGGATCCTCTGGCGGCAGACTGGCCGACCGCAGCAAACTGGCTGCCGCGCCGCCAAACTGAAAATCAGCCATCGCCACCGAAAAGCCCGCCTGTTTTAGCAGGGACGCGGTTACGGTTTCGATCCGATCCTCCCCTTCACCAAACACGACACTGCCAAGAGTCTCACGAATGTAGGTCTCGGTTTCGCGAATCTGGTTTTCACATTCCTGCTCCGAATTCGCCATCGCGATAATTCGAAACGAGATCGTGGCAAAACTCGCCGTGATCCCCACCCGCGGCGATCGATCGCGGGAAATCAGCCCCGGCATTTTGGCCTCGGCACTGCTTTCACCAATCCCGAAACAACGAATGACGTGATGCCGAATGATCAGATCACCCGGGATCGAAGCCTCAATTTCCGGCTGCACCTCTTCGGTGTACATCTTTTTCATTTCGTAGGGCACCCCCGGCAGGGCGAACAGCAGCGCTGGTGTTTTGTTGTTAAAACAAAACATGACGCCCGGAGCGGTGCCCTCTTCGTTGTGAAGCGTTCTTCCACCTTGAGGATAGAGGGCTTGGCGTTGGTTTGCTGGCGACATGACGCGGCTGTTTTTCCGGAATATCGATTCGATATGTTCGAGGGCCTGAGGATCAGAAACCAGTTCAACCCCTGCTGCCGACGCGATGGCTTCCCGGGTCAGGTCGTCATCGGTTGGCCCCAATCCGCCCGTCATCACGACTAACTGGGCTCGGCGACACGCGATCTCGATGGCCTTGGATTGATGCTGCAGGTCGTCACTGACGGTGGTATGAAATCCGGTGCGAATTCCCAGATCGCTGATCTGTTGAGAAAGCCACTGGGAGTTGGTGTCGAGTCGTTGGCCGCTGGTCAGTTCGTCGCCGATGGCAATAATTTCGGCGATGGGGTTCTCAGAGAATTTCATAGTGCGAGGGTCGAGGAACAGGTTTTAAAAAGATGCGGATGATCACGTGATCGATGCAGATCCGGCGGGAGGACGTTGCGGCCGAGCCAACCCAGACTAACAAAAAAAGCTCACGGCAAAACCGTGAGCTTTTGTGATTTCCAAGTTGGAACGTGGTGAGTCTTAGAAGTTCCCCCCTGCTCCACCATTTCCAAAGCCACCGCCACCGCCACCAAAGCCGGCTCCGTTACCACCCAATCCAGGCTGGGCCGCCCCCAGAGCGCTGTCGGCATCGCCAAGCAGGTTGAAGGTTTCCACAGAGGTAATGGTGTTGAAGTTCGGAGCGACACTAATCAGCACGTACAGACGATCTGCAGTCGTGGCGTGATTGACGGTCAGAAACGTACCTGTCGGGATGGTGGTGATTTCAGGCGTGTATCCGACGACTCCAGGAGCGAACTGTCCGCCACCGGGGGCAACCTGTCCTGGCACAACACCGTCATCCAATCCCAATTGCGAACCGAATACGTTCGCGTTGCTAAGAGATTGAGTCGGAAAGCCTTGAGCCAACTGCTGAGTCAAAATAGAGCGATCAATCGCCGTCTTTTTACGAACCAGCGTTTCCAGAGTGTGTTTCTCGAGATCGTCGGTGCGACGGCCTCTCTCAAGACGGAACTTAACGATGGCACCACGCTCATCAAGGTCAACGTATTTTTCCAAACCGACTTCGAATTCCGAATCGCGATGATGCGCCATCGAAACTTTGACTTTGCCGGTGGGAACCGTGCCCGTCATTCGTCGAACGATCAAACGATAGTCACCCGTAAATCCTTTCGGCAACACGTAAGTTTCCTGCTGTTCGCCGGAAGCCAGTTTGCCTCGCGAGTAATTGTCACCATGATGAACACCACCAGCAGTGGTGCGTGGATTGAGACGTGAACAAATCGTTCCACCGGGCTCTTCGACCAAAATATCAATGTCGGCATCGCCGGTCCAAGATACTTTGATGTGACAATCACGATGCCTTGCATCGACAAGCTCTTTTTCGAATTGCTCAAGCTCTTCGCTGCTGCCTGATTTCTTCAAAGCTGCCCTGACGGCTGCTGTGGCGAAATCTGCTTTCTTAACCAAAGCTTGTTTCTCTGGCCATTCTCGAGAAAGAACGGCAACCGATGACCACCGCTGTGCCTCGGGCATATTCAAACGATCGGCAATCGTCAGAGCCACTTCAGCGGGCTCGACCATGTCAGGATTCGATTTGGAGATATCCTCGAAGATTTTCAAGGCTCGTTGCTCCATACCATTGTGCGACATGTAGATCGCAGAAAGCATGACCTCCTGCGGATCGTTGGAAAGGTCAACCGCAGACATGATCGCTCGCTCCAGTTCTGCAGCGGGACGACCCAGCAGATCAAGCGAAATCCCCATGGCCTGATACATCCAAGACTTCTGCCCTTGGTTGTTACGGATCGCTCCGCCGATCAGGGCGATGATGTCTTCATGACGCTCTTGCTGCAACAACCGGCGAACGGTTTTGCGAACCGAAGCATCGGATGGCTGATTGTTGCTAAAGTAGTTATTCCATGCAGCCTGCGGGTTGTCGCCGGTTTCCAAAATGATGGATTCCACACGCTCAACAGGTGCAGCTGGAGCCGCCGTTTCAGGGGCAGCCTCACGGAAACTAAAACCTACGCCGGCATCCTGAATACAGAACACACCGCCTTGACCGCCGCCGCGACCGAAGGCACCTTGACCGCCGCCGAAGCCACCGTTGGCACCACCGATACCACCACCGACGCCACCAAAGCCACCGCCGCCACCGGCCTGTGGGTTGTTTCGCGGAGCCACCAAGTCGCCGACGTTGTAGACAACGGTAGAAAGGTTCTCTTCCAAGCCTTCATCATCAATCGAAATGATTTTGAGGACCTCGTCTTTAACCACGTAAGTCGCATTGTAAGCCTTCAGCAGTTGGCGAAGTCCGTTTCTCAAACGAATCCCCGTCAAGTTTGCAGTTACGAGGGTCTCGTCATCGAATTCACCTTCGAGGTTCGGATCGACAATGATGTTGATTTTCAAGTCATTGACCAGTCGCTCGCGGACCTCCCGAAATTCCTGCTCGTCATAGATCAAGTCGTAAGGCTTTTCGAGCTCCTCAAGGATACGTCGATCCGTTTCGCTACCGGCCAGCAAGACACTCTGGAACTTGCGACGGGCAGCTTTCTTTCGAATCCACTCTTCAGGATCGGGGAAAATCAGCGGTGGATTTCCCGAAATGGGATAGCTAGTTTTGCGAATCTCTTGAATCGCTCGTGCAAATCGAACCTGTTTTTCAGAGCGAATGGCTGCCAACTCAAAGTGAGCCGAAGCGATTCGTGCTCGCTCTGTTATCAAGGCAGCAACGGGCACGTCGGGGAAGCCATCGGTAACTGAAGCCGCTACTTCTTCCGCAGCGGCGAAGTTTCCTTCGCTCATCAGCGATCGAAATTGTCCAACCAAACGAGACAGCTTTTCTTCACGACGCTCAAGCGCACGAATATCGTCGCGAACGCCTTGGGAAATCGCGCTGTTGACGGCCGCAATCTCAGCTCGTTGATCGAAATCTAACTTCTCTCGGGTCGCTCCCGCCAGAGCGGACTCCAAACGATTCCGTAAATCAAACCGAGTGGACTCATTAACTTCTGGTGTTTGATCAAGCACATCGAGCATGCTTTTGATCCGAGAAATGGCCGCTCCAGGAGTGGTTTTCAATTCTTGACTGGATCGCTCGATCTCAAACTGAACCTGCTTACGCAGCTTCTGGTTGATAATGCGGTCACGCTCCTCAGCAGTCAGGATATCGCTAACGACATCATCCGCTTCAGGCTTGGAAAGCAAGTCGCTCAATCGGCTTCGTGGAAAGTCCGGGATCGAAGGACCCACAACCGGGCCTTCAACGACAGAGCCACTTCCTGACGGCAGAGGCGCGACGCCGGATGGGAAACCACCATTGGGTTGCTGTTGATTGGGAGCAATCTCCAACTCAAGAGTTGGGCTGGCAGGTTCAATCACCACCCGTCGCTCAGGGCCGATTGGCTGCGCTGGAGCAATTTCAGGTTCAAGACCACCCAGTGATCCGGGAGTTTCTTCTGTTTCAACAGGATCGTCACCAAAAGGATCCGAGTCGTCAGTCTGGGCCGGAGTTGGAACTTCGACCTCATCAAAGGGATCCGCTCCAAACGGATTTACGTCCTGCTGGAATCGAACCGGAACCGTTCGTGTTTTAGGATTAATGCGAGCCGCAGACGCAATCACAGCCGCTTGGCGGATCGACGCTTTTCCGCTGCCCAAGTTCTCGACAGATTGTCCGCCTTCGCCAAGATTGCGAACGTATTCGATGAGGCCTTCGGAGCCAAGGGTAGGCAGTGAAACGCCACCGTCTTTGCGAACTTCCTCAAGCATCTTGGGCAAGAACGAAAACTTCTTCGACGCAACCTCAGGCTTGATGTTCCAGACCTTAGTCACTTCTTTGCCGTCCTGCATTCCGACAAGCTCAACTTTCATCTCGCCACGCGAGGCCAGTGCGCCCAACAGAATCGTGTCGCGGTCCGTTCGCATCGGAGGACACTTGCCAGGGTAAATCTCAACAAGGCTGGCCGGCAAGTTCGCCGTCTTAGGCCAGAAAACGGAACCGTGAACGGTTTGAGCCAAATGCTTAGCCGCTCGAGTTGGGAGCTCCGTATCGTCGGCATCGACAATCAGATTTCCGCCAGTGTTGTTTGCCAGTGAAGCCAGCAAGGCCGTGTTTCTTTCCGGGCCGATGGCGTAGCTAGAAACCGAAATTCGATTCTTCGCCAATGACTGAACGGCCTTCAGGTAGACGTCCGAATGAAGAAGTCCGGCGCGGCTGATTCCGTCGCCAATGTAGATTAGGTTCTTGTTGCGATCAGTGCTTGATTCGAATGCTTTGGCAGCAGATTTGAACATCGCCTGCATGTCGGTGGAACCCAACGCGACTCGGCTGTCCAGCTTCTCCAACGCCAATTTGACTTCATCCGCACTTGGCGAAGTAAAGCCACGATAGAGTGGAACAGAATCCAAATCCAAAGCGAAAATCTGAATGCGATCGTCGGCACTGAGATGGCCCACGAAACCCTTCAGCATTTCCATCGAGCTCGTTTTGAAACGGCCTGTTTGGCTGGCGGATGTGTCAAGGAAAACAACCACGTCGCTGGCACGCTGACGGGTTTGCTTTTCCGGTCCCACACTCAATGCAAACGTCGTACCTTCGGCAGACTCATAAGTTGCCATTCGGGATGGCGAACTATCGGTCTGACAAGCAAAAACACTCAACTGCAGCGAAAGGCATGACAGAGCAGCAACAAAGGCTCGCAACGCGACTTTGGTCGTGCATGTCGACATAATCAACTCCAACGGAAATGAAATGAGGTTGAGTTTTCCTCGAACCTCGAAACCGGAAAAATCGCCGGGACCATTTAAAATTTTTAGTTTATTTGCGGGCTTGGCGGATGCGAACAAAAAATACTATTTTCCGACTCGCCATCTGGAGGTCCAAGGACCTCACCCCCATCCAGAGCTTTTAGTTGATCCACACACCGCGGATGAATCAAGGCAATTTGGATCGTTTGAAAACACCGCAATCACCGTGCCAAAAAGGGAAAACGGCCAAAACTAGGCGTTTTTCAACGATCGTGTATCAGAACTGTTCTGTTTTGATACTTCTAGATAGGTAACTTTGCGTTAATCGGACCCATTTTCGCCTCAAACCATGCAATTTCACCCAATTGCCGGGGATTGGCAGCATGGAGGTTTCCAGTGATGATCAACGTGTGAATTGCGATCAGATAAATGTTTCCGACCGGTAAAGGATTACCGGCTTTACCAATGAAGAAAAATCCGATCGCAGACAGCTCTGTAAACAATCGCACCGGCATATCTGTCAAAACCGGCACACATTCACGCCGTGGGACTTAGAGCCCTGCTGGAGAGCGAGGGCTGGGCTGGCGCATGGGCTGGGGTTGGGGTACCGCCGCCTTCAGACGCCTTCAGACGCCTTCAGACGCCTTTAGGCGGAATAGGGTGATTCGTTCGTCCGCAAGATCGATTACAACCCTCGCATCGCTGGAGCTCCTCTGGGACGGAAGCCACGAAATAATCGCCCAAAAGGTCGGCAGAACCAGCCCTGACCTCCTGCCTTCCTAAAAATCACCGTTCCCGTCTTCAACCTTCAACTGGCTCAATCGCAAATTCCAGTGATCGCAGCTTTCATAGAAGTCCCAGTAAAGATCCTTTCCCCATGACTTGGGAAGCGTGATCGAACCCGGCTCCGCTGTACTTGGCTCGGACTTCACCTGTGTGTCGTTTTTCACCGGCGTTTCCCTAACCACCGGCACCACCTTCGCAGCAGGTCGCGACTCCAGCTTTTTCAATCCAACCAAATAGTAGTCGTTGTAAAACTCCATCAGTGATTTAGCACTTTCAACCGGGCGAACCGCGTCCAAGATCGCGAACGCAAACTGACGCTGAAAATGCTTTGAAGAGGGTTGTGAAATGTTCCACGAAGTCGTCAGCAATTGCCTGCTGAATTTCTGGAACACGATGGGCCGGATCTGCTTCTTTTGTTGCTCCACTTTTTTAGTCACGGTTACCGGGGCAAGATATAACACTCGTGGTGTGTAATCGAAACTCCACGTCGGCGGACTCACGTTCTCTTGCACCAAAGCGACAACTGGCCGCTCAATGGCTGGACTCTCGTATTCGCGCTCAATCTCGTGATCACTCTCAACCAGCTGACAGGAAACCAATGAAAGCCATGATGGCAATGTATCCCCAGCCTGAGCGGCGACTGGGAACAACAGAAATGCTGAAAACACCAACAGCAAAAAACGTCTTTGTGAGAGCCACATCAGGACAATCTCCGGCTTTATAAGCGAAAAAACGAATGTCGAGGCTCATCAGGAAAAGCCACAACAAACATCAACGATTGGTTAATTTCATCGGTCTGAGCTCAGTTTAACCGTGGGAGAAAACCTTCTGCTTGGTCAAAGCGTATGGATTGGGGACAAACTGTAGCGTCTGGTGTGGTCGTTCGGTCTGATCAAAATAACGCACCGCCAACGACGACTGTTCAGAGTTAAATCAGGGAACACATTTTCAATCCATTGCGTAAAATCTGATGGATCAAAATGAAGGAGAATGAAGGAGAATTGAAACCATGAAATCAACATTTTTCATTTGCGTAATTTCTGCAGTGGTTGCTTCGAGCGCGACTTTACTGCTCACCAATCACAGCTTGCTGGAATCTGAATCGGTCGCCATGATGCAACGTGGCCCCGCACTCGAAAATCTGCAACAAGCGTCACCGGTGCTGCCCCTATCGCCAGCTGCCAACGATCTAGAGCGTTTCAGCGCCGAAGAGCGAAACAATATTTCCGTCTACGACAATGCCAACCGCAGCGTGGTTAACATCAACACCACCGCATTTCGACGCGGCATGTTTTTTGGCGAAGCCGTGCCGGAGCAGGGCAGTGGATCCGGATGGGTGATCGACCGCAAAGGACACATTGTGACCAACCACCATGTGATCGCCGATAGCGACAAAGATAAAATCACAGTCACCCTTTTCGAGGGCGACCCCATTCCCGCCACACTCATTGGAGCCGATCCTCAAAACGATGTCGCAGTACTGCGAGTCGACGCGCCTCCCGAAATGCTGTTCCCAATCCGCATTGGTGATTCCTCCAATTTGCGAGTCGGACAAAAAGTGTTTGCCATCGGCAACCCCTTCGGCCTCGAACGAACCATGACTGTCGGCATCGTCTCGAGCCTTGGACGGACGCTTCGATCGAAAACCCGTCGGCTGATCAAGGACGTGATTCAAGTCGACGCGGCGCTCAATCAAGGCAACTCCGGCGGCCCGCTGCTTGACAACAAAGGCGAAGTCATCGGGATGAATACGGCCATCGCTTCCATCTCGGGCGGAAACTCGGGAGTCGGTTTTGCGGTTCCCATCAATACGATCAAACGCCTACTGCCTCAAATTATCGAATTTGGCAAAGTCCAACGGGCAACACTGGGAATCGACGTCTTCTTCGAAG
The DNA here is from genome assembly GCA_964510005.1 of uncultured Pirellulaceae bacterium. Taxonomy (GTDB): domain Bacteria; phylum Planctomycetota; class Planctomycetia; order Pirellulales; family Pirellulaceae; genus Mariniblastus. The sequence continues at coordinate 1,060 of CAZDZX010000071.1, read as the reverse complement.
CCCGCAATGGACTGGGCGTGGGACATGTGATTCCCGGCGACCCGGCCGATCAAGTCGGCATGAAGGGGCTAGAATTGCGGCGAGTCCGGCAGCGGCGGCGCGATGGCTCAATCGCCGAATACGTTCTTCCATCCAAAAAGAACTCGGACATCCTCGTCTCCATCGACGGAAAATCGATCGAAACGACAGATGATTACCTTGCCGTCATGGACAGTGCATCACCCGGCGATATCGTTAGTGTGGTCTGCGAACGCGGTGGAACACAACGAACCCTGCGCGTGACTCTAGGAGTGGAACGCTGATGCCGAAATTTGCTGTTATTCTGGCCGCCGCAGGAAAATCATCGCGGTTTTCCCACGCGCAGGGGCAGGCCAATCTCAAAAAGCCCTTTGTCGACCTCGCTGGAAAACCCGTTTGGCAACATTCGCTCGACGCGTTTTTGAGCCGAGACGATATCGTTCAGCAGATCGTGGTCGTTTCACCCGACGACCATGCATGGTTTCGACAAACCTACGCCGCGCTAATCGCCTCCCTGAAAATCGATGTCGTCGAAGGCGGGACCGAACGCTCCGATTCGGTCGCCAACGCCGTGGCCGCGATCAGCAAATCGGCCGAATTCGTGGCGATCCACGATGCCGCACGACCCTGTATCGATCCCACCCTGATCGAAAGAATATTTTCCGGCGCCGTCCTCCACGGAAACTGCATCCCCGCCGTCGCCGTCGCCAGCACAATCAAACGTTCTGCCGATGGAAAGAAAGTCGATGAAACGGTTGATCGCAGCGGGCTGTTTCTATCGCAGACACCCCAAGCGTTTTCGGTGCCCACGCTCAAGGACGCGATCGCCCGCCAAGGCGAACTGAAACCGACCGATGAAGCTCAGCTGTTTGAAACGCTGGGAATGGAAGTCTTTTTAACCGAAGGATCGCCGTGGAACCGAAAAATCACCACCCACGAAGATCTCTGTTTCGCCCACGCGGCGCTACAAGCCATCCATTCCGAAGCTCCGCCCATTCACGCCGACCCTAGCACGTCGACTACGAATCGGATCGTTTAGGGA
>CAZDZX010000070.1:0-17022 GCA_964510005.1 uncultured Pirellulaceae bacterium | reverse complement strand
GCGCCGAAACAGACGATGGCAAGATAATTTCCTCCGGGTTTGACCCCGGAGGAAACGCTAACCTGCTTCGCTTCCACGACATCAGTTCGCGACGATGTTTACCAGTTTGTCGGGAACGACGATCACCTTGCGAACGGTCTTGCCGTCCAGCAACTCTTGAATGCGTTCGTTCGCCAAAGCAGCTTTTTCCAAATCATCCTTGGACATGCCACGTTCAATGGAAATCCGCGAACGATTTTTGCCCAAGATCTGGATCGGAATCTCAATCGTTGACTCGATCGTCAGCGCTTCGTCGAACTGAGGCCATGGCTCGTAGGCCAGCGATTCGGTGTGGCCCAATATCTTCCACAGCTCTTCCGCGATGTGCGGCGCCAGAGGCGACAGCAACAGCACGAAGCGCTCCAAAATAGATTGAGGACGTTGCTTCTCACGCGTGAAGAAGTTGACGAACTCCATCATGCGAGCAATCGCTGTGTTGAAACTCAGTTTCTCAATGTCGCCGGAAACGGCTTTGATCGTGCGATGCAAAATCCGATTCTGTTCCTCAGTCGGTTCATGATCTCCAACCGCAGGATGCAGCACCGTTTCATCGGCTTGTTCGTCGATGATCATGCGCCAGACGCGATCAAGGAATCCTGCGACGCCGCCGACGCCCGACATGCTCCATGGCTTGGATTGCTCCAGTGGTCCCATAAACATTTCGTACAACCGCAACGCATCCGCACCGTGATCGGCAATGATCTCGTCCGGATTGATCACGTTCCCGCGACTTTTTGACATTTTGTAAGCCCGGCTATCGATGCGAATCGAAGGATCGCTTTCCAACACGAAAAACTCGCCTTTCTTTTCGACTTGGTCTGGATCGACGGTCACGACTTGCACGCCAACAGACGGGTCCGATTTCAGGACCGGTTTTTCGTCTTCGTTTTTCTTGACCAACGCCGCGGAAATCCACTGCTCGTCGGCGTCACGGTAGCCCGTAAACTCATTCTCGCCCAAGATCATGCCTTGATTGACCAAGCGCTGAAACGGTTCGTTGGTCGATACATGGCCGCGGTCGTACAGGACTTTGTGCCAGAAACGGGAATACAACAAGTGCAGCACCGCGTGTTCGGCACCGCCAATGTATAGGTCAACCGGCATCCACTGCTTTTCCAATTCCGGATCGACAAAGCACTCGCTGTTGTGCGGATCAATGAATCGCAAAAAGTACCAACAAGAACCGGCCCACTGAGGCATGGTGTTGGTCTCGCGTCGATACTTCACGCCATCAACGACGGGGAACAACCAATCGTCACCGGCGCGTTCCAGCGGCGGTTTCGGTTCAGTCGGCGAAGCGCCATCTTCGGCGACAGGCTGAGCCTGCGGTTTGTAGTCTTCGATGTGCGGCAGTTCGACCGGCAAATCTGCAACCGGGACGGCTCGGATGGGACCCGTTTTATTTCCAGCATCATCAATTTCGTGCAAGATCGGAAAGGGCTCGCCCCAAAACCGCTGGCGAGAAAACAACCAGTCACGAAGTTTGTAGTTCACCGCCGTGCGGCCCAATCCGCCGGTTGTCAATTGTTTGGCGATCGCAATTTTGAAGTCGGCCGTCGTCAAGCCATCGTGTGGCCCGCTGTTGACCACCAACCCTTCGCCGGCAAAACAGACGGCTCCTGAATCGACATCGGCAGCGCTGACGTCAGAATCTTCTGGCGGATGGACAACGGGGATGATTGGGATTTCGTATTGGGTGGCGAAATCGTAGTCACGCTGATCGTGGGCCGGAACGGCCATGATCGCGCCGGTTCCATAACTGATCAAAACGTAGTCCGCGATCCAAATCGGAATCGGTTGTCCATTGACCGGATTGATGGCGTGGCTACCGGTAAAGACACCGGTTTTGGACTGCTTTTCGTCTTGGCGATCGCGGTCGCTTTTGGCCGCAGCGGCAGTACAGTACGCATCAACCGCCGATTTTTGAGCGTCGGTGGTCAATGATGCGACTGCGGGATGTTCCGGCGCAATCACCATGTAAGTTGCACCGTACAGCGTGTCTGGACGAGTGGTGTAAACACGCAGCGCATCGGCCGACGGCTTGCGCGGGAATCCGTTGGATTCGCGATCTTGTTTCCATGCATCGGTATCGTCAGACTTTCCGATGAAGAAGTCGACTTCGGCGCCGGTGCTGCGACCGATCCAGTCTCGCTGAAGTTTCTTGATTCCGTTGGACCAGTCCAAGGGTTCCAATTCGTTTTCCAAACGATCGGCGTAAGCAGTGATCCGCAGCATCCACTGTCGCAATGGTCGTCGTTCAACAGGATGGTCACCCCGCTCGCTCAAACCATTTTTGACTTCTTCGTTGGCCAACACCGTACCCAATTTCGGGCACCAATTGACTAAGGCTTCGGTTTGGTAAGCCAATCGGAAATCGTCACGGTAGTCAGCGACTGCAGTTTCTCCTGCGGCGGTGACATCATCCGGGATGGGCAGTTCGCTGATGGGGCGACCTTTTTGGGTTTCGGTATCGAACCATGTGTCGAACAAAACCAAAAAGATCCACTGAGTCCATTTTACGTAGGGGACATCGGTGGTGGAGATTTGCCGATCCCAGTCGTAACTGAATCCCAACCGTTTCAATTGGCGGGTGAAAGTCCGAATGTTCTTTTCGGTGGACACCCGAGGCGGCGTGTTGGTTTTGATAGCATAGTCTTCGGCCGGCAACCCAAAGGCATCAAATCCCATGGGGTGCAGTACCGTGACGCCGTTCATGCGTGCGTGCCGCGCCACGATGTCGGTTGCGGTGTAGCCCTCAGGGTGGCCTACGTGCAGGCCTTCCCCACTTGGGTAGGGGAACATGTCAAGGGCATAGAGTTTTTTCTCACCGACGGTTTCGGGGGTTTTGAAAGTACTGTTCTGATCCCAGAACCGCTGCCAGCGGGGCTCGATCTCGGATGGGTTGTAGCGAGGCACTTGGGTGAATCCTGTAAGGGCGGTGAGGGTTAATCGTTGAAAACGCAATAGTTTATCAAACAGATGGGTTTTGAGAGGGCGAGTTCGGATGAGATTTCAGGTTTTGATTGGCCTTATCGCCAGCTTTTGCTAAATTAGGGGCGAAACAGATATCGGGTAACCTTGGACAATTGCTTTCGTGATTCGACGTAGACCAAAAATTCGACTCACATCGCAGGATCGCGAATTAATGCGACGTGCGTGTGCCTTCAATGCAGAATTGATGGACGTCATTCGCCCTTATGTAAAAGCCGGTTCTTGCACCCAGCATATTGACGCCATCGTCCATGAATACACGGTCGATAACGGGCATGTCCCCGCGTGCCTCGGGTATCCGGGCGAATACTGCCCCTTCCCGAAAAGCTGCTGCATCAGCGTCAACGATGTCATTTGCCATGGGATTCCGGGCAGCTACGAGTTGAAGCCGGGCGACATTGTCAATGTCGACCTGACTTCGGTTGTCGACGGTTGGTACGGGGATCAGTCCGAGACCTTTATCATCGGCGAAGAACATCAGGTTCTGGATTTGGCTCGCAATGTGACTCAATGTTCTTTTGAGTGCCTGCATGCTGGGATCGCGGCGTTGACGCCGGGTTGCCCCGTGTCAGTCATCGGAACGGCGATTGTGGATCACGTGCGGGAGAATTTCCGTGGCTTTGGGATTGTTGAAAAGTACGTCGGCCACGGCATCGGGGCTAAATTCCATCAGCGTCCCAACATTCCTCACGTTCCCACGCGGCAGTCGCGCCAAGACCGGCTTTATCCAGGAATGTGTTTCACCATCGAACCGATGATCAATACCGGGACCGAGCGCAGCCAACTGGATCCTCATGATGGTTGGACCGTGAGAACGATCGACGGCGGATTGTCGGCTCAGTTCGAGCACACGATTTTGATGACCGAAGAAGGTCCCGAAGTTCTCACGCTGACACAAAACGGTCCCCAAGCCGGGCATCGTTTTTAACAACTGCCCTGTCTGAGGGCTGGGCTATCCGGCCCCAAGATTTCAGCCCGAAGAGGCTGTGAAAAATTGCAGCTGGACTGGCAACCGGTCTGAAACGCATGGCTGATTCATATTTTTCTGCATGCATGCAACAAAACTGCGCAGGGCGTTGAGGTCCAAGGATCTATCTTTTATGGTGAAATCCAACGACAGCCCGCTTCGAACGCAGATCGAGTCTGCCTGATCGGCAAATTTGCGAATAAATGAGGCGAACGCCGGAGCGGGATTTCCTTTGTAACTACCAGCCGTTTAGGCGCTAGCCTCGGTTGCGGTAGGTAACAATTCTCCCTTCAAAAACCGTGGCTAGCGCCAAAACGGCTGCTGGAATGGGAATTACTTTCGAAGATTGTGAAGCAATCGTTCACCATTTAAAAAACGCGACCTAACGTCATCCTTATTTTCGAGATTCATCAGCGTCTGTTGTACTGTGTTGCTTTTCAAAACAATTACCCTTGATCGGCGTTTTCTCGTCAGCCTGCTGATCCTTGTTTTGTTGGCCAGCAATACGTGGATGCCGATCCCAGTTCGCGTGGAGAAAGACCTCTCGACCCCGTTCCCATGCCAATCCAAAGGCTGTGGCTGCGTCGATGCACAACAGTGCTGGGAAGACTGCTGCTGCCACTCCGATCTGGAAAAACTCGCTTGGGCCGAAAACAACGGCGTCACGCCGCCAGCATGGTTCACGGAAAAGATGAAGTCGGCGTCCAAGGTTCCCGAGCCGGTGGCGTCCAAATGTTGCTGCTGTTGCTCCAAGGGTTGTTGCTCTGAAAAGAGCCAATTGCAGTCTCCCAAACAACCTCAGACAAAACGGACTGCCAAAGTCTTCATCATCACCAAGCAACAGAATCGTTGCCGAGGAATGGATGCCAACGGGGTGGCGAGCTTTGAAATCTTGTTGGGTTTACCTAATCCGACTCCGCCTTCCATCCCCGAGGCAGAAAGCCCTCTGTTTTCTACGTTTTCTGATCACCCGCAGCCTGCAACGCGCTGGCGGGACCCGCGCCCTAGCTGACGCTCGAGCTGCCATACCAACCGTTAATCATCGTTTGATTCAATTCTTCCCGCACGATTGTGGGTAGAAGCGTGTTCGTGTGGCTTTCTTCAATTTGATTTCTAGGCATCCACGTTGTTCAGAATTTCTGGACTCTGTTGTCGTGCCTGTTCGCTCGAATCGCGCTACCAACGATCCCCGGGGATTTCTCCGACTGCATGGATCTGAGTTCGCGCATCTCATTTCAGAAAACAATCTACGGAACATAATAAAATGGAAAACTCCAATCGTTTTCGCGCTCGATCTGCGCGCGGATTCACACTCGTCGAACTGCTGGTCGTGATCGCGATCATCGGCATCTTGATCGGCATGCTGCTGCCCGCCATTCAGACCGTGCGGGAAGCCGCGCGGCGGACCAGCTGCCTGAACAACATGCGTCAACTGACGTTGGCGTGTCACAACTTTGAAAGCAGCAATCGGCATTTCCCAGGGCTGCCAGAATCCAGCGAAATTGGATTCAGTCCACAAGCGCGACTGCTGCCCTTTGTCGAACAGGCCAACCTGCAGGACCTGATCGATTTCGACATTCCCCTGATGCTAGGATCGGGAGGCGGACAATTCCTTAATCCGGTTCACGTCGCCGCTGCGGGAACACCGCTGAGTCTGTTTCTGTGTCCCAGCGATGGCGCCAACCCGATCTTCGAAAACGCCAACACCGGTGAAGGGACCTTCGGCGGCAACAACTACGTGGCTTGCACTGGCGATGGCACCGACACGCACTACGACACGCGAGCCGCGACCAACGGTATGTTTTGGCAGGCTTCGGAAGTCGGTTTCGGTGCAATCACTGATGGTAGTTCGAACACTTTGATTTTCTCGGAATCTCTGCTGGGTGACCAAACCGAAGGGTCCGGGTTGGTGACAGATCCCCAGCGGCAGATGGCTCGATACCGCGGCGGTGGATTGTTGGATCCCGGCATGGGATACGATACCCCACCGGGCACCAATCCCGATATCGCAGCCGTTGCGATCGAGTCGGGTAACTTTGACGGCCGCGCTCGCGGTTCATGGATTTGGGGACGTGAGCACATGATCACGTTCAACACTTACATTGAGCCCAACAGCGAGTCTCCCGATGTGCATCGCAACGGCTACGGTTGGTTTGCGGCACGCAGCTTTCACTCCGGTGGCGTCAACATTGGGCTGGCCGATGGTTCCAGTCGATTCCTGAGCGACGACATCGACCCCGTGACTTGGCGAGCGCTGGGATCCAAAAATGGCGGAGAGCTTCTAGGAACTTTCTAGTTATCCTCATTTTAGATTCCACACCTCTCTCTCGCTAACGAGAGGGACTAAGCTTCAAACGGGAAGCGCTGCCGAGGTAGCGCTTCCCTTTTTTTAAGCTTCCACACACCAACCCGAATCACAAGCGAGGGATCAGAACTTTTCTTACAGCTCAAGTTCTTGAACTTGGCGTTCGACTTCGTTCTTGATGTCTTGATGAAGTTTTTCGATAACGGCGCGAACTTTCTTAAGTTGCCCGTTGTACATGTTGACCACGACTTTCGATTTGCGAATCGGCGTCTTGCTGGCTCTCAGGGCTCGGCAAAAGTGCAGTCGCACTTGAATTTCGGTGTCTTTGACTTTGGTGAACCGCATGCACTTGTTGATCCAGCGAATCAGTTTTCGCAGCGTCTTTTTGTGTGCGTTAGGCGTGAGAGAAAACTGTTCATCAATCTCATCGCAGATCGAATTAACAAACGCCGACTCGTTTTGGGACAGAAACAAAACGTAGGTCAAAAGTTCTTTGTTGTCTTTTTTAAAGCGAGCCAACCGCAGGCACGCTTCCAGCAACTCACCGTGATCGAGCTTCACCAGCTCTTTTTTCAGTTGGGCAATCGAGGCGGCTTTCATGTGGCGGGTTCGCAAAAAATAGCGTCAGACAAGCAGCCATTGTAAACCAACGGTGGCATAGGCTTCCAGCCTGTGATCAAGCGCAATTACAAGCGCACCTACGACCACAAGCGAGCACATCCTCCGACCCACAACCCAACAAAGCCTCTAGTTCTGCAGACCAACAATCGTTGGCTCTTCCCCATCAAAATGCAGCGCCCCTACCAGCTCCCCAGAATCCATTGCCATCACCGGAGCGCCGTGCCAGACTTCCCGATCTCCTTGAAATCCGGAAACTTGCCAAGTCCCATCGTCGCTGGCGGTCACGGAGTTCGCTGGAATTGAACTGTGCAGACAGGTGCTTTCCAGAGCCGGCCGACGAACCGCGATCAATTCCATCTCGGTCAACGATGGAGTTGCGTTGGGAATCTGAAAGCTCCCAATCGCCTCCAGCAAACCGGGGGCAATCGGAATCGAGACAAAGCCACTTCCAACGCTCTGCATTGAATCCGCAGCGATGCTCTGGCCCAGCACTTGGTATTGGACATTCTTCTGTTGCTTTGCGGATTCGAAAAAGTCCGCTGGGAAAAGAGCCACTCCTCCTTCAGCTCCTTTGACGACCACGCCGTTGCACTGAGACCGACTGGCTCCAAACGAAAACACAGGCTTTTGCCAAGACGCATGGATCGTAACCGCCCCACGCAATGGGACTTGAGTCGTTCCAAATTTAGCGGCAGCGGCAAACCATTCGTCTTCTGCATTCGGGTAAAACGTAAACACATCGCCCGGTGACACTTCTTTACCCGGCCCCGGCGTAATCATCGAAATACCGCCTCGAGCCAGCGTCTCCAGAGACTCCATATCCAAATTGAAACCCTTTCCCAAACCAAACTCCAGATCCAACCCGGAACTGGCCCAAAATTTGGTCTCCGATGTCAGCAGGCTTCTGTAAGGCTCCATGATTCGAATCCGCACATCGACATGCCGCGAGTCATGCGACAGCGCGACATCGAAAATCCTGCCGACTTCCACGCCGCGAAACGTCACCGCAGAACCCTTGCTGACGCCGTACATTTTGTCGCCCCGCAAAATCAACTCGATACCGGCATCGGTCAGCGTTTCAACAGGTGCTTCAGTAAGCCCTTGGAAATTGTGGCAGGTGGACGCGTCGGATTCGGTGGCTGGGGAAACGCCGATGTACTTGTGACCGATGGCGGTATCCAAACCAGAAATCCGTGTCAGGCTGACTTCCGGTCGCACCACCCAAAAACGGGTGCCCTCTTTCGCCAGATTGGCGGCAAAGGGCTTGAGCAAAACGCTGGCCTCGACGCCCTTGAGGTCGCTGGCCAGTTCAACGGACTCGACCGTTCCGACTTCGATACCCCGATAGCGGACGGCATCTTCCGCCTCCAAACCGTGACCTTCGGGAAAGCTGATTCGGATGGAGGCCCCTTGCGGTGGCATCGACCACCACACCAACCCCACCGCAATGCCAAGGCACACGAGGGTCAGCAACCACAACTTCGAACCTCGAACGAGCTTCCCGGTGGTGGCGGATACAGTTTGAATTTCGGCGGTAGGCGGTGGATTACTCAACGTCGTTCCAACAAAAAATTATTCTTCGTCCCAGATCGCGTGAGGATCAAACGATAACGATGCCAACATGCTCATCGCAACACAGAATACAAAAGCGACAATGGCGGGCCCAAAATGGAACTCGACCATATCACCCAGCTTGACCAGCATCACCAAGAAAGCCAACAGCAGCACATCCATCATGCTCCACTTCCCCAAGTGCTCCATCATCCGCAGCGTCAACGCTTTGTGTTTTCGATGAAGAACTTCCAGCCAGCTGAGTTCGATCAGCAACAGGATTTTGGTGATCGGGAAAATGATCGAAAACAGCATCACCACCAGACCGACAAACCAGTTACCGTGGCGGAACAGTTCAATCGTTCCGCTCAGCAGGCTGCTTTGATGCGACAACCCGAGTTGATCGATGCGCAGAATCGGCAGCAGAATCGCCGGCCAAAAAAGCACAAACGCACCCACTGCTGCCGCTGCGGTCCGACTGGCGGATTGGTCACGATTGACTTCTTTGGCAAATCGAGTGCCGCAGCGCGTACAGAGAGCATTCTGATCCGGACCAACGGGCGGCATCTCGTGAATCAGTCCACAACAGTGGCAGGCTTTTAACATGGGGCAGTTCTTCCCGCGAAACCGGGTGGCAATCCGTTTAGGGCATTCGCTTTCATGGGCTTCAGGATATTCTGGGCGGCAGCGTTAGTGCAATATTACCTTCGAGATTCCAGTCTAGTTTTTCTTTCCGCATGAAACTTTGGCTCCCCTACACCCAGATGAAGACAGCACGACCTCCTATCGAGGTCGTGAGCACCCACGGTTCGGTCCTAGAGCTGGCTAACGGAAAATCGTTGATCGACGGCATCGCGTCGTGGTGGACCGCCTGTCATGGCTACCAACATCCCGAAATCGTGGCTGCCGTTACCGAACAAGCCCAAACGATGTCGCATGTGATGCTGGGCGGGATCGTTCATCACAACGCGATGCGGCTGGCCGATCGACTGGCCAGTTTTTTGCCCAGTGATTCGAATCGAGTCTTTTTGAGCGATTCGGGATCGGTGGCCGTTGAAGTCGCGATGAAGATGTCGGTTCAATATTGGGCCAATCTATCATCCACCGGCCGCACCAGCAAAACACGATTTCTGACGTTTCGCGATAGTTACCACGGTGATACCAGCGGCGCAATGAGCCTCTGCGATCCCGACGACAGCATGCACGCCAACTTTCGCGGCTTCTTTGTGGATCAGTTCCCCTGCGCGATTCCCACTACCGACGATGCGGAGCAGCAGCTGGAACAGTTTATCGAAAGCCGCGTTGATTCGCTGGCCGCGGTTGTGATTGAACCGCTGATTCAAATGGCCGCCGGCATGCGATTTCATCCCGCAGCGGCGCTGCAGCGAATCGAGCGTCTGTGTAAAAAGTTCGATTTGATTTTGATCGTGGATGAAGTTGCCACGGGCTTCGGCCGGACGGGTTCCCTCTTCGCTCACCAGCAAGCTTCGATTGTTCCGGACATAATGTGTGTCGGCAAAGGCCTGACGGGCTGCAGTGTTGGGCTGGCTGGAACGATTGCTTCGGAGAAAATTTACGCTCCCTTTCATTCAGATCGAGGTGAGGCGGCTTTGATGCACGGGCCCACGTTCACCGGCAACCCGATCGCCTGCGCGGCCGCCAATGCTTCGCTGGATCTGTTTGAAACACAGCCGCGCCTGGAACAAGTCGCCAACATCGAGGTTCAACTGCGGGAGCGGTTGTCGGGTTTGATCGACCAAGATTCCGTCGCAGCAGTTAATTTCTGCGGTGCGGTCGGCGCCGTCAGGTTGCAGCAGGAAATCGATGTTCAGAAAGCGATTGGCCAGTTCGTTGATCGTGGCGTCTGGATTCGTCCGATCCGAGACACCGTGTATCTCGCCCCAGCGTTCACCATTTCAAAGAGCGAATTGAATGTGCTCTGCGATGCGGTGATCGAATGGGTTTCATGAGCTGCGTTGGTGAACGGAAGGCGTTAGCCGAATGGCACTCACTTTAGGGATCGCAGGATGATTTTGTCCCGGAGGGACAGCAGCAATTAGCCTAGGGTTTTAACCCTAGGAATAGAGTCCCCTTTCAAACATTTGCCCCGGAGGGGCAACAGCAGGTCGAGAATTGTTGGTGCCGTTTATGCCTGTGAAGCACTGGAAATCATGCACAAACGCAGACCGTAGCGCTTGCATCGCTGGCGTCCCCCCGGGACGCATCGTGTAGCCATCGGCAACCGGCGGCTAGCGGGCTAGCGCCTTGCCGCTCATAACTCCGCTCATAAACCCTTCTCCTCCGCCTTGCCGCTCAGAATAAGCCTCCGTCCCACTCTTCTTCCGAACCGGACTCCGACTCCTCGTCCTCCGATTCCTCCGACTCTTCAAAGGTGGCCTTGTGCTCAAAAGGCTCCGTCACGGCATCGCCGTTTTTGTCCACCTCAAGCAACTTTTCGATTCGGATCTTGGCGGCCCCCAAAGTCTCATGGCAGGCACGCAGTAGTCCCACACCTCGTTCGTAATGGGCCATCGAATCGGCCAGACTCAAGTCGCCGCTTTCCATTTCCGCCAAGACGTTACGCAGGGCCTCAAACGATTCCTCAAACGAGAGCTTGGGTTCGCTGGAGGCGGCTTTCTTCGATTTCGCGGGCTTTTTTGATTTCTTTTTTGCCATCCAACCAGAATAACAGCCACGGCGCGATTCGTCATCTCCGCCAGCGGGGTGCTTTTTAAGATCCACGCGATACCATCGTTGGAAACGCAATTCGAAACTATAATTTAGACAGCCAATCCTCCATCCATGATCGTTTCATGACCTCACAACGTCGCCATTTTTCCTTCTTGGTTTGGAGCGTTTTTTCTGTCGCCGTTTTCACGGCCGCGATGTGCCTGCAACAAGCCGACTTCCAGATCGTCTTGCGGACCCTTGCCCTCGGCGCCGGAGCTGCCGCAATCGCCGTGCCTTGCGGGGCAATGCTGGCTTGGACGGCCAGTAAATCTGGCTTCGTACCCGCCGCGGTCCGCGCCTTTTGCCTGGTCGGTGTGCTGCTGCCGGTGTTGGTCTACGTCAGTGCTTGGGATGCCGCGTTCGGAAAATTGGGCTGGATGTCCAGCGCCTCCGGCCAAGTACTCAAACCGGTCATCGGCAAATGGCAAGCCGCCATCTGGATCCACGCGATGATCGCCACGCCTCAGATCGCGATCCTGTTCTGGGCCGCGATTCGCAGCGGGCGACAACGATGGCAAGATGCAATCCAACTGGATCGGCCACCGCTACCGGCGGCGATTCTGACCGGGTGGTGGAAGTTCTCCCCGTTTGTCATCGCAGCCGTCTTGTGGACGGTTGTTTCCTGCGCCCGAGAAATTGGAGTCACAGACATCTACCAGATTGGCACTCTGGCCGAACAAGTTTACTTGGGCTATTCACTGGGCCAGTTGGGATCCATCGGCACGGTCTGGACGCCTGAACAAATCCAAGCGGCCCAAGATCTGGGCATTGGAGTATCGCTGCTGATCATTGCTTGGCTGGCAGGAACCGCGACGATGGTGTTCCTGCAAGCGGCCAGCGTCAACGCGCCGGTGCAAGGAGGCCACGATTCAAAATCCGAACCAAGCAGCAAACTTCAATCGATTGCCTCCGTCATCTTGATGCTGATACTGGTGGCAGTCCCGTTGGTAAATCTGATCGTAAAAGTCGGCTTTACCGTGATCGTGGTTGACGACCAACCGACGGCCACATGGACCGTGGGTGCGGCGCTGCAGTCTCTGAGCACGGTCGTGACTAACTTTCAAAATGAGTTTCGCTGGTCGGCGCTGATCGCATTGGCGTCGACGGTGCTGATCACGGCGGTCGCCCTGCCGGTCGCGTGGATGGCCAGAAACAAAAAATGGATGTGGTGGATTTTGGTGATCGGATTCAGCGCCTTGGTGGCCACGCCGGGTCCCACGATCGGACTGGGGATTGCCAAAGTGTTTACCTCCCTCGATTTCGGATGGGCGCATTATCTCTACGATCGAACCATTCTGGCTCCGGTGATCGCAAACGCTATTTTCTGTTTGCCACTCGCGCTACTGATGCACTTTTTCTTGGCGTGCCAAACCGGAACCCAAGAACATGAACTGGCAGTCGTCGACGGGATCACTGGCTGGCGAGCGTTTTGGCATCTAAATGTGCGGCCCCGCATCCACTCCCATTTAATTTGCCTGATGTTGGTGTTTGCAATTTCGTTTGGAGAACTGTCGGCCTCGCAGATGGTGTTGCCGCCGGGGATCGACAGCGTCCCACGGCTTACCTTGGGGCTGCTGCATTCGGGAGTCAGCGAAACGGTGGCAGCGATCACTTTAGTTGGCTTGGCGCCATTTCTGTTGGTAGCTCTGCTGAGTTGGTTGCTGGGATGGCTGGGAAGCGGCTCGAAAACAAATGCCCTGTAAGGCCCTCCAAAAAACGCCCCGTACCGCCCATCTTCCCGATCTTCAACTTTCAGCCGAATTATTTCAAGAATTCAGACTGCTGAGCGAATGAAAGAAAACTCTACAATCCCGACGGCGGTCGAAAGAAACTGTAGGGAATTATTCATTTTTGAGAAAAGCAATGAGCCGGGACGACATCGATGATTTTAACCGTCGCCGTCGAAATTCTCACAGTCGCGAACGCGATCAGCGAGAACGCGAGCAATTAACACGGAATGTCAAACAGGGCCTCTCCATGGGCGCTTTTGTCGGGCTGTTCTTTCTTATCGCGGCGCTACTGTACACGAGCTTCTACCGAGTCGATGCCAGTGAGCAGGGTGTGGTGCTGCGGTTTGGGGCCCACGTGAGGACCGTTGAACCGGGACTGCAGATGAAACTCCCGTTTCCGATCGAAAGCGTTTACACCGTCCCCGTTCGCAGTATTCAAAGCGAAGAATTCGGATTCCAGACGGTCTCACCTGGACGATCGACCGTCTACGCCAGAAAGACCGGTGAAATGCAAGACGTGGCCGACATGCTTACTGGCGACCTGAACTTGTCTCACGTCGAATGGATCGTCCAGTATCGCATCGACGATCCCTACAAATCACTTTTCAACGCGGGAGGCGACGATGGCAATTGGCCCGACCTTCGCACGTTGACCAAAAGCGGCATCAATCCGGCGATCCCCGATACCATCCGTGACGTTTCCGAAACGGTCATGAGAAAGCTGGTTGGCGACCGCAGCGTGGATTCAGTTTTGACGCTTGGCCGTGAAGAAATTGCCGCCGCTGCCAAACGCGACATCCAAAAAATGTTGGACGGCTATGAGATCGGCGTCGCCATCGTCACCGTCAAACTTCAAACCACAGCCCCACCGGATTCGGTCAAGGACGCTTTCCAAGAAGTCAATCGCGCTCGACAAAACAAAGAGCGCGTCGTGAACCAAGCCGAAGGTGAGCGGAACCGCCAGATTCCGGCGGCACGCGGTAAGCGTGATCAGATGATCTCCGAAGCCGAGGGCTATCAGGAGAAAGTCATCCTAGAAACCAAGGGTCTGGTCAGTGCGTTTGAATCGAAACTGGCGGAGTATGAAAAAGCCCGCGAGATCACTCGCAAAAGACTGTACCTCGAAGCCATGGAAGAAGTGCTTTCCAGTGTCGGACAGAAAACCATCATCGACGATTCAGTCAACCAGATGCTGCCGATTCTCAACGTGAACTCAGCGCCACCCACGAATCCACTTCGAGGACGCAAATAATGACCTCTAGAATCGTAACCGTTTCATTTTTGCTGATCCCGATCGCGGTCATCGCCTACCTAACGACCTACGTCGTGAAAGAAGGTGAACAGGCCGTCATCACTCAGTTTGGCAAACCGGTGGCCTATGTGAACGAGCCCGGCTTGAATTTCCGAATTCCGCTGGTGCAATCCGTCCAAACGTTGGAAAAAAGGATTTTGCCTTGGGACGGTGCTCCGGAAAACATGCAAACTCGCGACAAGAAACGAATCTTCGTGGACTCGTGGGCTCGCTGGCGAATCGCTGACCTCGAAGTGTTCTACACGAACCTGAGAACCGAATTGCGGGGCCAGAAAATCCTCGACGACATCGTTGATTCGGCCGTGCGCGACGTGATCGCCCGTCACAATTTGATCGATCTGGTGCGGACCACGGATAACAAACTGATTTATGAATCAGATGAGCTTCAGCATACCGCGACCGAACGCGACGTCGTCAAAAGCGGTCGTGAGCAAATCGAAGCTGAGATCAAGCAGGTAGCGAAAGTCAATCTGCTGGAAGAATACGGAATCGATTTGGTTTCCGTACACGTCAAACGCGTTAAATATGACGAGCAGGTACGTCGGAACGTCTACGAGAGAATGCGCAGTGAACGCGAACGCGTGGCGCGTCTGTTCGAATCCGAAGCCGAAGAAGAGCGAAATCGGATCAAAGGAACGACGCAGAAGCAGCTCGACGCGATCGAGGGTGCGATGAAGCAGCAGTCGGCTGAGATTCGCGGTCAAGCCGACGCGGAAGTCATCCGCATGACGGCGGAAGCCTACGGTCGAAATCCGGAGTTCTTCGAGTTCCTTCGTCGCCTAGAAGTCTTTAAAAAGGCACTCAAAAAGGACACGAATCTGATTCTTTCGACTGACAACGATTTGCTGCGGTTGCTTAAGTCCACCGACGATCCGCCAGCGGTTCTGGATGTGCCACCGGCAGCGACCGCTGAACCAGCTGATATTGATTTGAAAGTTGAAGCTGAAGTCGAAGTCGAAGCGAAGTAAGCGGTCGCTCGGGTTCGTCCCATGGTGCAGGATTTCGCATTGCATGGGCGTGAGGCCATGGATTTGCGGGCAACCAATTTCTTTATCCCCGTTGGGGTTTCGCCAACTTGTGAGGTCCGGATACCCAGGGTTCAAGACCCCTAGGCTATTGATCTAACCTCGTTGATGTTATGCGCCGCTTCGCGGCCTCAGGCCAAGTGCCATTTTGCCACTCATCGTCGCGAAAACGCCTTGCCGCTCATCCTTGCGGCAGGGTCCTGCCCTTTAGTGAATGGCAACTGCACGATTCGTTCGGGCCTCGACACAGGCCGGATAGGCGATGGCAACAGCATATCTCAGCTCAGCGGTACCCAGAAAGGAAATCAGGATTGATGCGGCTGAGTTTTTTTGGCAACAGGGGCCATTCAACGGTATCGCTATTCGCTTATTTGATTCGGGGTGGCAACATTGTTTTCTGAATCCGAATAACCGGCCCCGTTCTGCTCCATAAAGTGATCGATCTGTTTCTTTGATGTCATACGGCTCCGTGAATACCCTACGTTTTAGGTTGCAAGCACTCTTAACGTAGAAGGGAAACATGAAAAAGATCACATCCAAATTTCGTCGTTTTTTTTCCACCCACAACAAGCAGCGAAGATCCGCTCGTCAAACAGTGGAGTCGAACTACAGCAGTCTAGAAAGCAGAAAGCTGCTGGCTGGGATTCAATTTTTCCAAACCACCGGTCTGCTGCGGTTGGTCGGAACCGAGGGTGCCGATACGGCACGTATCACCCAAGTCGATGACCAAGTTACCGTTTCTCTTGATGGATTTGACAATCAAGTCTTCAGTGCCGCACAGATCGACGAAGTTCGGTTTCTGGGCCTCGCGGGCGATGACCTGTTTATCAACAACAGTTCGCTGGATAGTTTCGCCTTTGGACAGGACGGAAATGATCGGCTGATCGGTGGTGAAGGAACCGACACGTTCTCCGGTGGCAATGGCGAGGATATTCTTTTGGGCCGGGGCGCTCGAGATATTTTGTTCGGCAATGGCGACAACGATATCATCAACGGCGGTTCCGGTAACGATCGACTGGTCGGTGGTGATGGCGATGACTTGTTGGTGGCCAGCTCAGGAAACGATGTCCTCGAAGGCGACGCCGGTGACGATGAACTGCGTGGCAATACCGGTGTCAATCGCTTGGTCGGCGGCGACGGCGCGGATTTGATTTTGGGGGGTACGGGTGTCGATCGAGTGCTGGGTGGCGACGGCGACGATACCGTTAATGGCGGCGGCGGTAACGATGCGATCTTCGGTCAGAATGGTAACGATACGCTGTTCGGCGAAGCCGGCGACGATATCGTCAACGGTGGCTCGGGCAACGATACGCTTGTCGGAGGAGTGGGTAACGATCGCTTGGTCGGAGCCGGTGGAATCGATCGAGCTGAATTCGATGGCGATTCCAGTGACTACGACGTCACTGAAGAAGGCGCGGGTTTTCTAATCGATGATTCGCGAACTCCGGACGTCAGCGGCACTGACACGCTCTTTACCGTAGAAGAGCTGGAGTTCGATGATGTGACTCAGTCGCCAGAGGACAGCATCGTCCAGCCGGGCGAGGAGCTGCAACGAGTCTATGTTCGGCCAATTATCGCGTCCAACTCGAACGGTTCCAACACGGCTGAATTTCTAGGGAATGCCAGCCAGCAGGCGGAAATCCTTGAAATCATCGACGAAATCTACGAGCAGGCCAATATCGACATCGAATTCCTTGCCCCCCGTACAGTCAACGATACCTTTATCAATGTCGGTGTTGGGAGCGGGGTTC
>CAZDZX010000069.1:0-17058 GCA_964510005.1 uncultured Pirellulaceae bacterium | reverse complement strand
CATGAAACGCAGCAAACCCCGCAAAACACGGGGTGCTAACCGAACATAAGAAACATTATCGGACGTTGCGGGTAGGTGTAAAAACGTGGGTTTGGAGCACTGCCCTGCGGCTTGGACCTCTCTTGAAGCCAATAGCCTGTCGGTCCGTCGCTGCCAGAGAATTGAGTTTGCGGCAGCGATCCGATTACGTTTTCTTTAGACGCAGCGAAGCTTGAATTGCATCACGTCAATGTTCCCTTTGCGGAACGAAGCGGAGCAGCCCAGCAGATATTTCATGTAGCGTTCATAGATTGCTGGCGACGTTAGTTCGATCGCTTCTTCTTTTGCCTTGCTGAGATTTTCGGCCCAGATCTCGAGCGTGCGGGCGTAGTGAAAACGCAGCGGTTCGACGTGTTCGACTGCAAATCCGCTTTCGCGGGCCAATTTTTCGATTCTGGCGGGATCGCACAGTTGTCCGCCAGGAAAAATCTCTTTCAGAATGAATTTTGCGAAAGCCACGTCTTCGGGGCCAATTTCGACGCCCATTTCCTTAAGCGTCGACAAAGAGTTCAACACAATGGTGTGCAGCAGCATCGAGCCATCATCTGGCAATAATTCGCGACATTTTTTGAAAAAATCTGGATGACGCTGATGACGGAAATGCTCAAAGGCTCCGATGCTGACGATCCGATCCACGGGCTCTGTGAATTCTTCCCAGCCTTGAAGTCGAAATTCGACACTCGTTTCGCTGTTGGCGATGCGACTGGAAGCAAACTCCAGCTGGTTTTTCGAAAGGGTGATCCCAATGGAGTTCACGCCGTAATTCTCCGCGGCGCGAATGGCGGTGGTTCCCCAGCCGCAGCCGATGTCCAGAAGCTTTTGGCCCGGCTTCAAATCGCACTTGGAGAGCGACAAATCGACTTTGGCGATCTGCGCTTGCTCCAAGGTCATGTCTTCCTCACGGAAGTAGGCGCAACTGTAAGTTCGACTTGGATCGAGAAACAGAGCAAAGAAGTCGTCGGAAAGGTCGTAGTGAGCCTGAACGTTTTCGTAAAAAGGTTTGAGTTTTTCAGTCATCGGATTACCCGGTCGGGCGGGAAGTCGAGGAAGGAAGTTGAAACGGTTGTTATTTATTTTGTACTGTTGGTCAGGGTTTCGTCAATGTTCATCACGGGTTCGCTAATAAACCGATAATGATCACAACAATCATTCCTCCCCAAAACAAAGTGAAAAAGCCGCCGCATCCAATCCCGATGCCCGCGTGAATGCTGCCTTTGATGACGGGATTTTTTTTCCGAGCCCGCAAGCCTTGAATTCCAAAGATGAAGGCCACAATGCCTAAAGGAAAGCCAATGAATGGCAAACCGCTGAACAAGCCAAGGTAATACGCCAGCAAGGCTTTCGGATTCTTATAGGGTATCACCCCACCCGTTCCATCGCCTTCCTGGTCGGGACCCGGCGAAACGAATTCGGCCTGCACCGGCGAAACGTAGGGGTTGTTGGCTTCTTGGGGGTCGAAGTTCGGAGGCTGGCTCATGAAAAAAAGACCTTAGTCAAAACGTCGTTTACGGAATAACACAAACACCATTAGAACCTGGAGCGCGACCAAAAACAAAAAGAAAGCGCCGGCACCGATCCAACTGCCGTACTCCGAAAGGGTCATCGATTCTCCTGGCGTCCCAGCACTTCGATAGAAGCTATACCCGCTGAGGGCGAGCGTTAGCAAAATGGAGATGGTGATTTTTCCAAGGAGGGCATTGCGCCACATGGAATTGCCAGTGTTAGGTCGAGAGGCGTTGTGTTTGTCATCCGATATTGTAGCCGACACGCACGAAATTCATTAGTGGACGCGAGGGAACGGCAATTTCGCAGACCGACGATTGCTTTCGATGGCCGCCTGACGCAAGGCGCCAACAAATTGATCCGCAGGGCTGGCGGGTCGGATCGCGCCTTCGAATAAGTTGTCCAACGGAATGGCGGGTTCGCCCTGCACTTCCATCCAAGCCTGTCCTGTTTCCCAGCGACCGTTATTGATCACCAATTCTTCCGCTTTGACGATCGCAAGCTCTCGTCTGACTCCGCCGGGCAACTGCACATCCCAGAAATGCCCATTGATCGCCAGCCAAGGCGCACGGCCAGGGTTCCGCGCGTAAACCGAACCGCTAAAGTTTGCTTGAGGACCCAGAACTTGCTGAACGGGATCGTCTGCTTTCAAGGAAACCAGCCAGACTGGAAGGCCCATGTTGGCGGGCGTTTGCAGAACCAACTCCAGTTCATCGGTGGCATCCAGTTTTTCCAGCTTGCACGCGATCCAGTGCTCTGCCGAAATTTCACCATTGGATCGAGTGCTGTTCGGACCGGGAGCTCGCAACGTCAAGCTACGTCCCACCGGCGACGAAGACAGCTCAACCCATGCCGGCGAAAGTGTCACCATGTTGGCAGGATTCGACATCAGGAAATCGTTTTTCGATCGAAAGAAATTCAGGCTGCTAAATTCAAAGTCCCAACGAAGTCCCTCCCTCCCCTGCCCTGCTTCCAGAACGCGCTCACTGGTTTCGGCGACAAGTTTGCGAAGTCCATCCGGTGTCATGTTGACTGGGCCATCGATGATGACGCGATGTTGTTTCAAATCAACTCGGGCCTGTATCGCCAGTAGGATCGGTTCGCCATCGACGTCGTTGATGGCAAAGTCGCGAAAGATCATTTCGCCGGGACGGGGCGTTTGGACTAGCCCGATCTCGACGGGCAAACCCATCTCGGCTTGGAGCGTTTCAGCCCAAGCGTTGGCTGATTTTTTATGAAAGGCCGTGTAGGCGGCGATCCCAGTGGGAACAACACAGAACAGCAGAAACAGCAGTCTGCAGATCAGTCTTCGTTGATTGTCGCTTAACTCAAGGTCCATTGACTTCCGTGTCAGTACACCACTCCCGGGCATTGTTTGCTGGGGATATCGTAATCCGCGGCATCGCCATGACCAAAGCCACATTGGCAATCTGCTAGCGTTTCGGCATCAAATCTCTGTCAGAGCTTTCGCCCTTTAATAACCTGGCGGCAAACTGGGCAGGTTGGTTACGAAATGGCGGCCCATTTCGTAGAATTCAGAGGTGAATCTTAAGTTTGCTAGCATGGAACGAATGGCTGAATCGTCGACAACCGAATGGAGTTTGCAGCGTCTGCTTCAATGGACGACTGACTACTTTACCGAATCCGGTTGCGAATCCGCGCGGTTGGATGCTGAAGTATTGCTGGCGGAAGCCCTGCAGTGTCAGCGTATTGAATTGTATACGCGTTTTGCGGAAGTCCCTCCTGCCGACACGCTGACTCGATTTCGGGAATGGGTCAAACGCCGCGCCGCCGGGGAGCCGGTGGCCTACATCGTGGGCCATCGAGAATTCTATTCGCTGCGGTTTGCTGTCGACCCAAACGTTTTAATACCGCGCCCGGAGACAGAACACGTCGTCGTCGAGGCCTTAGAAGCGTGCAAAGATTTTCCCTCGCCGGTGCGAATCATCGATGTTGGTACCGGCAGCGGTTGCATTGGGATCTCGCTGGCGGTCCAGCTGAAAAATGATTTTCGCATCGCGGCGACAGATCTTTCGCTGGAGGCATTGGCAGTGGCCCGCACCAACGCCGCGGCTCATGGCGTTGACGAAAAAATTCGTTTCTACGAAGGCGATTTGTTGGAGGCGTTGCCGGTGGGCAGCAACCCCGTTCACTTGATCGTCAGTAACCCCCCCTACATCGGTCGCGGCGAAGCGGACACGGTTGAAGAAGGCGTCAAAAAATACGAACCCGATTCGGCTCTGTTTGCTGGCGAGACGGGGACGGAGATTATTTCCCGGTTGGTCGAACAAGCCGATCGGTTTCTGTTGCCCGGTGGCCGATTGATTTTCGAAGCCAGTCCGGCGGTGATGGATGCCTGTGTGGCCATCGTCGAAGGCTCGTCGTTGGAATTTGTCAAAGTCATTGATGACTACGCCGGATTGAAACGTGTTCTGGTTGCCAGAAAGAGCGGCGGACAGGAAGATGGTGCTGCGGCGACGGCTGAAACGCCTGCTCAATAATCCGGAACGAATTTGCAAGGTACTGACGTGTCTCAGGGTTTCAACGAAGACGAATTTGAAAAAAGGGACGCGCAAAAACTGCTGCTGAAAAGCTTTTTTGTGGTCACGTTCTGTTATACGGCGTTCGTGATTCTGATGACGGTCATTGGCGGGGCCGTTTTTAATGAGGCCTTTGTGGCGATGGCGGACCTTGATCAGAATGCCTTTCAGCAAAAACTGAGGGATGAACCCGAGGTTTTGTTTCAGCGTTCTCGCTTCCTGCCCTTCATCGCACTCGGATCGCTGCTTTGTTTGGCACTGGGTTGGTTGGTCGTCAAGCTGGCGCCGTTTTCTCACATGCCGCATGCGATGTTTCTGGCGATTTTGGTTGCGGTCACCAGTTTTATATTTGCGACCGGTGACAACACGCCGGCTCCTATTCAAACGGTGGGGATGATTATGGTCGTGGCCGGCCCGATCGCGGTGGTCATTGGTTCGCGGTTTTCGGTTAGCGAATTTCGGGGGGATGCCCAAGATTCCGGAGACGATGACCCGTCATGAACGTAAAACTGCTGTGCCGATTGCTAGGGATTCTAGCGCTGTTGATCGGCGGGTTCATGCTGTTCAGTTTGATTTGGGCGGCACCGTTTGTCGGCTACCACACGGATCCCGATCCCACCGTCGAAGCGGACGCTTGGGAAGCCGCGGGGATCGGCGGGTTGTTGCTCAGCACGGCCATCAGTTGGGCCGTGGGAGGTGGTTTGATTTGGCTGGGTCGCGACGCTGAAAAAAAACTGTTCCGCAAAGAAGCCATTGCTGTGGTGTGTTTGAGCTGGTTGCTGGCGACGTTTTTGGGTGCCCTGCCCTACTTGCTGAGCGGTACCAGTCGCGGGCCTTCGGTTCGATTTTTTGACGATCCGGATGGGCCGCCGATGGTGCTGGTGGCCAACCATCGAGCCTACATCTGGAGCGCTTGGCGGCAAGTCGATGACCTGAGTGAGGATGAGTGTGCGGTCCTGAAAGTTGTCTGCAATGCGAACGCCCGGGGGGTGACGCGCGGCCAATTGGTCGATCAGTCGGGAGTTCCCAACGCGCCTGATGTTTTTCAACAACTCGAAACCACAGACCTGTTTCGGAAGCACTTGATCGCGCCGGGAGAAATTTCGGGAGTGACCTCCGATCGAGCCAGTCACTACCGGATGCAATGGGTCAAAATGGGGTTGGTCGATTCGATGTTCGAAGCTCAATCCGGTTTCAGCACCACGGGCGCAACGGTGCTTTGTGATCTAGAAGATCCGCAATTGGTTCCGCATTGCATTTTGTTTTGGAGAGCCAGCACGCACTTTTTGGGCGGACTGGGGATCATTACTTTGTTCGTGGTGTTGTTGGGCCAAGGGTCGGCGGGCAAGTCTTTGATGCGGGCGGAAATGCCGGGCCCAACCCAAGAAAGCCACACGGCCAAAATGCAACATACGGCTTGGCTGTTTGCGATTACCTACATTGTGTTGAACGCTATCCTCGCGGTGATTTTCGTTCTGCTGGGGATGAGCATGTTTGATGCCACCTGCCATGCGTTCGCCACGATGGCCACCGGCGGGTTCAGTACTTACAACACGAGCCTGGGGCATTTCGTGGCCGATGGCGTCAACGGGCGTGCGATCGAATATGTGACGATGTTGTTCATGACGTTGGCGGGGATGAATTTTACGTTGTTGCTGATCGCGGTGATGGGCAACCCACTGCAGTTGCTAAAGGATGTCGAATTCCGGACTTACTTGGGGATCATCGCGGGTGTGGCTCTGTTTATTGTGATGACGGGCTTCGCCAACAGCGACAAAGGTTTTGAAAGTGTCGAAAGCGGAATTCGAAACGGCCTGTTTCAAGTCATCACGATTATCACGACCACGGGCTTCGGCACCGCGGATTTCGATCAATGGAATCACTTCTCGCGGGGCGCTTTGTTTCTGTTGATGTTCGTGGGCGGTTGTGCCGGGAGCACTGGTGGCGGGATGAAGGTGATTCGTTTTGTGCTGTTCGCCAAAATTCTGAAAATCGAATTGGAAGAGGCTTACCATCCGCGGATCGTGAGGCCGTTGCGAATTGGCGGGAAGCATGTCGAAGACAAAACGCTACGGCGTTCGATCATGGTTTACTTCAGTTTGATCGCGATGTTGCTGGCGATGGGTTTTTTGTTCGTCATTTTGATCGAGCCGGACCTGACGTGGGGCCCCAACGCTGACAATAAGTTGATTGACTGTGCCTCTGCGACGGCGTCGACGTTGAACAATATTGGTCCGGGGCTGGGTTTGGCGGGTCCGACACAGAACTATTCTAATTTCGTGACACTTAACAAGATGCTGTTTATCCTGTTGATGATGCTGGGCCGGTTGGAGATCTTTCCCGTTCTGGTCATCCTCGCGCCGCGATTCTGGAGAGACCCTTAATTCGATGTCGACTGAAAATCTTGTAACCGAAAATCCTGCAGACCCCCCTGCCCTGCCGCTGACGATGCGGACGCATGTGAGTTTGCATCTGTTTTTTATGCTGTTTTCGGCGGTGCTGATCGGGCTTTCGTTTTTCTTTGTGCTGGAAGGCAACACTGGAGTCCGGATTCCGGGGATGCCCACTGCCATGCCGGAAACGTGCAATGCGAAGCGCATGTTTGGAATCGATTGCCCCGGATGCGGTTTGACTCGCTCGTTTATTTCGATGAGCTCTGGGAGATTTCAGAAAGCCATTCGTTTCAATCCGTCGGGGCCGCTGATCTATCTGTTTGTGTTGATCCAGATTCCGTGGCATTTGTTTCAGCTGATCCGGCTGATGATCGGAAAGATTCCTGTCGAATCTGTTTGGTTGTATGTGCCGATCTATGTGGTTTGCGGCGCGATGATGCTGCAGTGGATTTGGCGCATCGTCCTATGAGTCGTCCCATGGATAAAGTCACCGTCGACGGCCGCGAAATCAGTTTTCGATTTCAACGGTCGCCCAACCCAAACGCGCCGGTGATTCTTTTCGTGCATGGATTTCCGCTGGACCATTCGATGTGGAACGAGATGGATTCGCTTTTGGATTCGTGTTCGCTGCTGAGTCCGGATTTGCCAGGTTTTGGAAACAGTGCCTCTGTGGGTGGCGACTGGAGCGTCGCCGGTTTTGCGGATGCATTGGCGGGGTTGCTGGATGAACTTTCGATCGAAGCGGTGATTTACTGTGGGCTTTCGATGGGTGGCTATATCGGTTGGGAGTTTGAACGCCGACATGCTGGTCGACTGACCCACTTGATTGCTTGCAACACAAAAGCGGCTGGCGATGACGAGATGACAAAACGTGCGCGTGGTTTTTCGGCCACCGCCGTACTGGCCAATGGAGTTGATCAGGCTTGCGACACGATACTGCCAAAGTTGTTTGCGGCGGCTTCGCGCGAGAATCAGGCCCAGCGAGTTGAGCAAATTGTTCAGGTGATGAAAAGTTGTCGGGCACCGTCGTTTGCTGCCGGGCAGCGGATGATGGCCAATCGACATGATCATGATGACCGACTGGCGATGATCCAAGTCCCGACTTTGGTCGTATCGGGAGAGCATGACGTGATCACGCCTCCGGACATGATGAGCGAGATGGCTGGAAAGATCTCGGGGGCTCGGTTTCACGAGATTCCATCTGCCGGTCACCTTGCTCCCGTGGAGCGTCCTCAGGAATTTGTTAGCATCGTGCGGAACTTCATCGGCCATCCCGATGCGTCGAAATGATTTTGTGGAGCTAATGTGGATTCAGAGTCTTCTGTCACCGAAACGAAACCGCCCTGCCCTGCTGGGTATGAGCGCGTGCGTGCGGGAATGAAGCTGATTCAATTGGGTGTTGCCGGAATCGCACTGATCATCGTGTTGTTCGCGCTGCTGACTTCAACTTTGCAGGCCGAGCCGTTGTTATTGCTGTGGGGGTTGGGAGCGATCTGCTGCGTTTCGGTGGCAGCGATCTGCGTTGGTTTTGTGTTTTGCACGCTGACACCCCGCGTGGACGAAAAGGTTCTCGCGTTTTGTGCTGCCATTGGTTTTTTTCTTTGTTTGGCGGGTTTGTCGGCGGAGTTGTTGGATCGACTTCCGATTCGGGTTCTGTTGGCGTGGAAGTCTTTTTCTTGGGTTCTGTTGATGGCCAGTTTGATTCTGTTCGGAATGTTCTGCTGGCGAGTTGGGCAGAACAGTAACCGGCAGGGTTTGAAGAAAAACGCGATGCTGTCGTTGGGTTGTTACGTGGTTGTCACCGTGTTGTTAGCTGGGTCATCGTTCGGATCGTCCATGGATATTTCTGAGAGCGTTCGTGTGTTGATGCTGTTGTGTGGTTTGGGGGCTGCCATGGTCACCATGATCCTGTCGATGCGGATGCTCGATTCGGGTATCAAAGAGCTTTCTGAAAGGCAGTATTAAAAAAGTTGGAATGGAGTTGCTGCCTGTGATTGGACGCGATGACAGGCTGGAAGCCTGTCAGCAAACGCGTCTCAAACGCCGCACGAACGACTTGCAGGCGAACGGTTTGCACTACGCTGGTGAGCGGCGAGACGCTAGCCGCCGGTAGAATCGCCCTCAGTTCAACCATCCGCATACGGCGGCTGTCGCCCCTTCGGGGCTTAAAAGAATGGTTTGGTTAACGATCCATGGGCTCACGCGCTCACGCCCATGGCTACATGCTGTCACCCCTTAGGGGCTGAAATCTTGGAGCCAGATGGCGGCTCGCGCCTTGCCGCTCATCATTTCAAGGTGCATGGGCTTCCATCGCGGAAGCCTATCCCACCGGTCTCTACGTTGCCGGTTGTTGCTGAGATAGACAGTGAAACGACCCTAAGCCAACCGATAGATGGCGCGAAGAAAGGCCCATGATTTTCCGGTTGGGGAATAGCGGCGCTAAAGTCTGCAGAGCCAATTCATCTTCCTCGAATCCGAATTGTGGCACGATGAGGTGATCGTTGGTGATCAAAAAGTTGCAATAGCTGGCGGGAATTTGGCGGTCGCGAAATTCAAATTCCGGTGGCAACCGCAGTGGAATCAAACTGGTATCGGGCAATTGTTGAGAAAGGGCTGCGAGATTGGCTTTGAGAGCGGCGTGGCGTCGGTCTTCTGTTTCAACCCAAGCGTGAACAATGGTGTTGTCGGATGTGAATCGAGCCAATTGATCGATGTGGCCGTCGGTGTCGTCGCCCGGTAGAGCTTCTTCCGACCCCACGTCGCCGGGCAGCCAGACAATCTGAGTGCAGCCGAGGTTTTGCTGCAGGATCTTTTCCGCCGCGGCGCGAGTTAGGTCGGAGTTGCGATTGGCGTGAAGCAAACAGCTTTCCGTTGTTAATAGGACGCCTTGAGAATTGACCTCAAGCCCGCCGCCTTCGAAGCATAGCTGTCCCGAGATGTTTTCGATCCCTAGATGTTTCGCGACTTGATTGGCGACTTTTTGGTCGGCGTCGTAGGGCGGATACTTTCCGCCCCAAGCGTTGTAGTGCCAGTCGATCGAGGCAATTTGGTTTGTGTTGGCGTCACGAACAAACGTAGGCGCATAGTCGCGGGCCCAAGCGTCATTGGTTTCAATGTTAAGGAGGTGAACGTTGGGCTGATCCGAAAAACACGAACGGCATAAATCATGCTGCGAAGCGGGAGCCATGATGTTGACGGGTTGCTTCGACGCAATCAATGTCACAAATTCAACGAACTCATTTTGGGCGTCGGTTAGATTGTCCGGCCACGTTTCGAGATTGTGTGGCCAGCTTGCCCAAGTTGCCGACTGGGGTTCCCATTCGGCGGGCATGCGGAAGCGAGATTCTGTCATCGGTCAATCATTCTCTGATTCAATCCTTGGTAGGCATCGATGCGTCGATCACGCAGAAAGGGCCAGTGAGTTCGAGCTGTCTCGATCAGGCCGAGGTCGCATTCGGCCATCACGGTGGCGGGTTCGGAATCGCCAGCAGAGCTCATCAAATTTCCGTAGGGATCGCAGATAAAACTGTTGCCCCAAAACTCAATATTGCTCTCGATGCCGACTCGATTGGGAGCGACCACAAACACTCCGTTGGCGATGGCGTGGGATCGCATCATCGTTTGCCATGCGGAAAGTTGGCTTGGCCCGAAGGTGTCCTTTTCCCTTTCTTGCCAGCCGATAGCGGTCGGATAGACCAAGATTTCGGCACCGGCGAGGGCGGTCAGGCGGGCGGCTTCGGGGAACCACTGATCCCAGCAGATGCAGACCCCGATTTTACCGACCGAGGTATCGAAAGACTGAAATCCGAGGTCTCCCGGGGTGAAATAGAATTTCTCATAGAAAAATGGGTCGTCTGGAATGTGCATTTTTCGGTAAATTCCAGCGATTGAGCCGTCGGTTTCAATTATTGCTGCCGAATTATGAAACAAACCCGGAGCCCGGCGTTCAAAAAAGCCGGCGATCACCACGACGTTCAGTTCCTTGGCCACAGCCGCGATTTTGCCAATCGTGGGGCCGTCGATGGACTCGGCCAAGCGAAAGCGATCGTGGTCTTCGGATTGACAGAAATAAACGCTACTAAACAATTCCTGCAGACAAATCAGACCTGCCCCCGCAGAGGCCGCCGCTCGAATCGCTTGAATCGTATTTTCAATGTTCTGAGTGGTGTCGTCACTGCAGGCCATTTGAATCGCTGCAATCAAAACTGGGGAATCTATTTTCATGTTTTGCCTTGAAGGTTTTGCATTCGAGACCAGCCTCACCTAACATCAGACCAACCTCATTTAACATATTATGCCATGTTGACTAAACCGCCACACGGTCTTTTCATTACCGGAGTCGATACAGAAGTCGGTAAGACTTGGGTAAGTACTATGATCGTCCGATCCTTGGTCGCTGCCGGCCATCGCGTCGGAGTCTACAAGCCCCTTGCAACGGACTGTGTTTCTGATGGCCGTACCCTCGTGTCGGAAGACGCATTGCTATTGTGGGAAGCCGCTGGACGACCTTTGAGTCTGGACGCGGTTTGTCCGCAGCGGTTTCAGGCTCCTTTGGCCCCGCATTTGGCGGCCCGCAAGGAGGGACGCGAAGTCGACCCGGATTTGGCCCGCAGTGGTCTTTCGGCTTGGGCTGACAAATTTGATGTCGTTGTTGTCGAGGGCGCCGGGGGAATCATGTCGCCGATGACAGACGACGAATTTTTAGCCGATTTGGCGATGGATTTCGGTTACCCGGTTCTAGTGGTGGTGGATAACCGCATCGGAGCCATCAACCAAGCACTTTCAGCCTCGATCACTGCTAGTTGCTTTCGAGACGGATTGGATGTTGCTGGAATCGTATTGAACGATTCGCAGGTCTTTGACAGTGACCCCAGTCGCGAAACCAACGAACAGGAGATCGCGAAACGGAGTGTTGCCCCCGTCCTTGGCCGTATCTATCACGAATCCGAAAACATCGATCGCGAAGTCGACTGGATGGCTTTGGCCAAGGGATTACCCGCGACGAAAACGGAGTCCGTTAATTAGGATTTTGAATCCGCCCGCAAAAGAAATTCGCAGGCTGGTCCGTTTTAAAACAGAAGCGGGCATGCTCCACTCAGGTGTGAAGCATGCCGCCGGCAAACTGTTAATTCGACTCAAACACTTTGCTTAGCTTAGAATCCCTGCCATGGTCGGAACAATGGACGACCGAAGGCGCGACCGACAGGGTGTCGCTCATGAGTGAGCAGCGATGGGATGCCCATCGGGCCCAAGGTACTGTTGCATCCGGCACAGGGAGGCGTGTTGTCAATGATTCGCGGTGGGCCGTAAAACGAACTGCCGCCAGAAACGACTCCGCCAGTTGGGAACCCGCCAGAGACGACTCCGCCAGAGACGACTCCACCACCGCCTCCGCAGCTTGTGCAACCTGAACTAGGAAAGGACTCGCCAACAACAGGACCGCCGGAGACAATCGGTCCGGAGGTTGTTCCCGAGCCAGAGGGAGCTGTAAAGACAGGTGCTGAAGATGTTCCCGAACCCGATGGCGATGCGAACGACGGTGAGGTCGTGGTGCCGGACCCTTGTCCCAGCACGGATGCCGCGCTGTTGAGCACAGATCCAGCGTCTGGTGAAGGGAGGATTTGAGCGGGGACAGCAGGAGCTCTCAGACCGGACTGAGCGTTGGCGGTGACAACCAGACTGCCAAACGCGAGGGCGATAGAAGCAGTTGTGATAAAAATACGGGATCGCATTTTGATAAATCCTTTTAAATTCCATTGGGAAAGCGAACCGTCCGCTTCCGTGGGCGGTCCCTTATAGGTCGCAATTAGACCGAATTGTTTCAACAACCCAAACATCGACTTTCTGCTAGCGATCCGGCTTCGTTGAGGTTGCGGATCCCGATTGGAGTTGGCTGATGAAGTCATCTTTGAGGGTGGGTTGGGCTCCATTTCGATCCCCAAAACCCTGAAAATTCTGGTCCAAAGCGAGCATTGACCCTGACGAAACTCAGGATTACAATTCGCGCCCGCGATTAATGGTGGCTGTAGCTCAATTGGTTAGAGTACTGGATTGTGATTCCAGGGGTTGGGGGTTCAAGTCCCCTCAGCCACCCTTCTTTTTTTCGCGTAAACGCTTGCCGGATCTTGGCTGCAGCAGCCTCCGTGCGAGTGACCCAAGGTCATTCATACATACCTTGCTTCTTTGTGAGTGTTTTCTCACGGCCAGCCAGATCTCACAAACGCGACGAATTCCACTCATTCTGTGTTAGACAGATTCAAACCACCCGAAAGTCCCCTGCGTTGAGGGCACGGGCAGGATGGCGGGAACTGGATGGGAGATCGGCGTTTCGGTTCCAAATTCGGCCTCGAAGTGAGCCGCCGCGTTGCGATCTTCGATTTCGGCGGTCTCGCCTTCGAGTTCGTAAAGCTTGATTAGGCGGGCAACGAGTGAGGATACGTGGCTCAGGCCGACTCGTGACTGGATTGGCTGTGGGTTGGTTTTGATCATGACATTCCTTTCGTTGATTCACTGAAAGTCATGATTGGTCGGATGGCTGACACATCCGGTCATGGGGGAAATACTTTTCTGCGAAGATTCAGAAATCGGTGTAAAACAAGGGGCAAGTCCGTTGAATGTGGCTCGTCGAGGGTTCGCATTGACCTGATGTGTCACAAAATCGGTGGCGTGGTAAACTGTCGTTGGGCAAGAAATTCACTGAAATCAAAATGCAGCTCTTTCCGACAAAGCCAATTTTTCTGATCGCCTTTCTCCTTTGTCCTTGGATGACATGCTGGGGGCAGGATCTGATGGTCCTGAAGCGGACCGATGGTGATGGCATCACCAAACGCAAAGGAAAAATCGTTTCGTGGGTTGGGAAAACGATTTCGATCGAAACCCCCACCGGAATTCGGAAAACCGATTCCGATCGATTGATCCGAATCGAGACGGCTTGGGATCCGGCCTACAAAACCGGTGAGAAGTTTCTGGCTGCCAATGACATCCGGAATGCCACCGAGCAATTCTTGTCGGCCGTGGATGGTGAACAGCGGCAATGGATGAAGAACATCGTGTTGGCAAAACTGCTCGAGTGCTCGCTGGCACAGGGTGCTTGGGACGAGTCCGCGGCTGCGTTTTTGAATATCAATCAAACCGATCCGCAAAGTCGCTTTCTGCATTTGATTCCCTTGGTGTGGACTTCCAGCCGTCCTCCTCAGGCGAGTCTCAAGCTGGCGAAGCAGTGGATCGAGTCCAGCGATCCGAACGTCAAACTTCTGGGCGCTAGTTGGTTGTTGGAGACCGAACGAGACCAAGCCACCGAAGTCATGCGGGAATTAAGCCAGAATCGCGATCCTCGCATTGCGGCTTTGGCGACGGGACAATTGTGGCGGCGAGAGCGGGTGGCGATTGGCGAAAAGCGAGTGGTGCAGCGAGTCAAAAAAGTCCTCGCGATGCCGGCGAGCTGTCGGGCGGGGGCGTGGTACCAGATTGCCCTCACCCGTTCGCGAGACGAAAATGATTCGAGCCGTCGCAAGGCGGTTATCGACTGGATTCGGATTGTCAGCAATGAACCTCAACAACGTGGGCTGTGCGCGGCGTCGCTCTATCAGTCCAATCAAGTACTGAAACAATTGGGGCGGACCAAAGACGCAGCAAGGCTGCTGCTAGAACTGAAGGAGAAGTTTGGTGATTCCACCTGGGCAAATGAGTAATCTGTTGGCTCCCCTTATTCTGTTGGCACAGGAAGAGGATGCTGCGGCGAGTAAAGGGTTTTTCGAAATCATTTTTTCCGGTGGCATCGCCGGAATTTTGATCATCGTGCTGTTGCTGGTGCTGTCGGTGATTTCGGCTTATCTGATCGTGGATCATTTGATTTCGATTCGACGCAAAGACCTGATGCCCGATGGGCTGGGGGAGTCGGTTCGTCAGCACCTATTGCAGGGCAAAATCGCGGAAGCCCAAGAAGCCTGTCGCGAGAAACCCAGTTTCCTGTCCTTTGTTCTAATGCATGGCATTTCGGAACTGGAGTTTGGCTGGAACAGTGTAGAAAAATCTGTCGAAGACGCGTTGGCGGAACAGTCAGCTCGCTTGTTTCGAAAAATCGAATACCTGTCCGTGATCGGTAACTTGGCCCCAATGATCGGGCTGCTGGGCACCGTGATCGGAATGATCATGGCCTTCCAAGGCGTCGCTTCGACCCAAGGCACTGCCAGCGCTCCGGAACTGGCCGAAGGCATCTATCAGGCCTTGGTCACGACGGTGGGCGGACTGTTGGTGGCGATTCCGTCGATCGGTGCGTTTGCTGTTTTTCGGAATCGGATCGACCAGTTGGTTGCCGAAGCGGCTTACGTGACTCAGCACGTGTTCAGCCCGCTGCGACGAAAAGCAAAGCGGGCCAAGTAATATGCAAGTTCCCCGTTACAAACCATCGCGGAAATTTGGGTTCAGCATGACGCCGATGATCGACGTCGTGTTCTTGCTGATCATTTTCTTTCTGGTCAGTAGCCACCTGCAACGTCAGGAAACTCAACAGGAACTCGATTTGCCCGTCGCTCAGGCCAGCATCGAAGACGAGGCCAAACCGACGCCGCGGGTCACCATCAATGTGCTTGAAGATGGCTCCATGGTGGTTTCCGGGCGGGGCTTGAATGCCGGTCGCTTGGAACCGATGCTGCGCAGTGTGCGTGACGAAAAAGGAAAGGACCTCGAAATCCGGATCCGTTCTAGCAAAACCGTTCCGTGGTCAAAAGTCGAACCCATTATGCTGGCCTGCACCAAGGTCGGTTTGTGGGATGTTGGTTTCGCAACCTATGAGAGGGAGTGGTAGCCATGCGACGTCCCCGCGAGACGGTTCAATCGGGTCCTACAGATATCGATGCGGCGATGACGCCGATGATCGATGTGGTGTTTCTGCTGCTGGTGTTTTTCGTATGGACGGCCAGTTTTCAAATCATTGAACAGGTGCTGCCCAGTCAGTTGGTGTCTCAAACCGGTAGCCAAGACGCCCCTCCTACCGAGATTGATCCCGAACCCACGGATTTGGATAACGTGGTGATTCGGATCGAATTCGATGGTCAGGCACCGACGTGGATCTTGCAGGAGCAACCCATCCGAGACATCGCTCAGATTCGGGAGCAGCTGGCGGCCATTGGTAAAGTCAGCACTGACGTGCCGGTGATCTTGTGGCCTGAGGGCACGGTGCCCCTGCAGCACGTGATCGCGGCCTTTGATGCGGCCAAATCGACCGGCTATTCCAAAGTCTCGTACGCGATTTCGAACAGGTAAGCCATCCATGTTCTACATTGTTATTTTGGAATCGCTGCTGGCTCTGATGGCCATCTTGCAAGCCGGGGCAGCGGATGTCTTTGATGATCGCGAACGGAACTTGTTGGTTGGTTTGCGGCAACGCGGCCTGTCCGATCTGGCAGAAGAGCATTGCGAGAGCCTGCTTGCCCGCGCCGATCTGACGGAAAAGGATCATGCGTTGATCACGGTCGAACGCGTTCGAAACCGGACCGCCAATGCGCTGCAAGGCACCGGTGCCAACGCGGACATTGATGAACCGGTTGCTAAATTTGAACTTCAACACAAATCGAATCCTCGGTTGCCGTTGGTGTGGATGCAGCAGGCCTTGGCTCATGTTGCTTTGGCCAAGCAGAACAGTCTGTTGGAGAAAACTGAAAAAGGAATTCAGCACCTGCGAACGGCGAAGTCCATTTTTGACAACAGTTCTTTTGCGGTCCAGCAGCAACTGCAAGGGGCGGTCTCCGATGAGGGTTTGGACGCCGAACAGCTCAAAACGCTGCAGACCAATATTCAATATCAATTGGGGGTCGCGGATCTGGTACTGGCGGAGTTGTATGACGCTCAAGGAAGCCGCTTGGATAAGCTTGATTCGTTGAGCAATGCGCTGCAGCAACTGACAGAGGTTCGAAAAGGTGTGGCCAATAGCGGCAGCTGTGGTGGCAGACTTGGATTGATGAGCTGGCGTGCAAGCGATTGTTGAAGGAGTTTGATCAGGCTCAACGTGTGTTGGATGTCCTTAATCGCAAAGAACGCCCCCCTGCGCTGAACGCCGCCGTGTTGGTGCAGGAGATTGAATTGGGGATCGCCAAACGTGACGCCAAGTTCCTGCAAGCCATTGCGGCGCGGGACGCCATTGATTTGATCAACAATCCGGAAGCCGAAGTTGCGGTGGTCAAACTGCATGTGGTGCTGGGCGACATCAGTCGCGCCTCCCGCCAAGCTCAGCGGATGGATCGGCATGGAGCGTACTGGTCACGCCAAGCCGATTTGTTGTTGCTGAGTGTTCGTGAAAATCCAGCTGCCAATGCCACCGGTTCCGCAGAAGTTCTGGAAGGCGAACGGATCAAATTGCGGATCGCCACGGAGGCATTGAATAGCGGAAATCTGGTGGATGCGGCGGCGGCGTTTGAATCGGTTGCCGATACGCGGATGGCGGCTGGAAACGGCGAACAGGCTTTGGCAGCGGTTGTTCAGGCCGGTCAAGCGTTGGAGAAAGCCAAACAGTTTTCCAAAGCTGCTCAGCTGTATTTGTCTCGATCGAGTCAGGCGGCGTCTGGCAAAACGGCTCCCGCAGTGCA
>CAZDZX010000068.1:0-17083 GCA_964510005.1 uncultured Pirellulaceae bacterium | reverse complement strand
TCGCGTCAGCAGGTTTCGCTTTCGCTTCACTCGGTTTCTCAAACAGCGTGGGTTCCTGTCGACTTTCTTTTTGCTTTGACGCCCGGGTTACAGCAGCGGCGGCCTGTTGAACATTGACTCCAATTTCACAAAGCATGGTGCCGATTTCTTCGTCCCGCCGCGTTTCCGTCGTGGCGATCGCCATTTCGGCTTCGGTCTTCTTTTTCCGAAGTTCAGCAACCTGTTGCGTGTAAGACTCAATTTTATCGGTCAATTGCTGGATCTTCTTCACGGTCGCTTGCAGCTCCTTGGCCGAGGCCACCCGCTCTTGCTCGTACTTTTTCAAGACGGAGTCGACGCTTTTGGCGGTTACTTTTTTCGGCGACGATTTTTTTGCGGCAACGTTGGTTACCTTTTTCTTTGCGGAAGCTTTCGTGGCCGGCTTCTTTCTGGCCGAGGACTTGGATTTGGAGGTCGTGGTGGCCTTTTTTGCTGGGGCCTTCTTCGTGCGAGCCATGGGGATCTCTTGATTGCGGGTCTAGTGAGTCAGGGGCCTATTTTGGACTCGAAACCGTCAGATCGCAAGGTTCTAGTTAGCCACCGATTTGATACATGGCTTTTTCGGGGCGCCGGAACTCATCGGAATCGATCCCGTGAGCTTTCTTTTTGTTGGCCACGCATTTTCGCATCAGCGATTCCAGCGATTCGTCCGATTCACCAGCCCGAATCAGGGCCCTGATATCGTACTCTTGATGGGAAAACAGGCAATTTCGCAGCTGGCCCTCCGCCGTCAGCCTGAGCCGGTCACAGCTGGAACAAAATGGCTCAGAGACCGGATCGATAAACCCGATCGCTTGGCAGCCGTCGGCGTAACGGTAGTCCATCGCCGGTTGGGCGGCGTAAGTTCTCTCCGCGGGCACCAAAGGCCCAAATTCGGTTTCAATGATTTCACGGATCTGTTTGCCGCTTAACACCTGCTGGTTGGCCCAGTTTTGGTCTCCATCCAACGGCATAAACTCGATAAAACGCAGCTCCAGATCTCGCTGTCTAGCAAATCTGGCCAGTGGCAGCACCGAATCTTCGGTTACACCGGAAATCGACACCGCGTTCAGCCTCGTGTTTTCAAATCCAGCCGATCGAGCCGCATCGATGCCCTCAATGGCGGCGGATAGAAAGTCACGTCGCGTTAGCTGGAGAAAGGTTTCGCGATCCAGTGTGTCGAGGCTGATGTTGAGCCGATCCAGTCCCGCGGCTTTGAGTGCCACGGCGTGTCGCGCCAGTAAAACCGCGTTTGTCGTCATGGCAATTTCATCAATGCCAGCGACAGATTTGAGCATCCGAATCAGTTCGGGGACCTCTCTGCGGACGAGGGGTTCACCCCCGGTGAGACGGAGTTTGTTGATGCCACAGCGAGCGAAAATTTGGACGACGCGCTGAATTTCCTCAAAACTCAAGATTTCAGACGAGGGCAGAAATTCAACGGTCTCTGGCATGCAGTAACGGCAGCGAATGTTACAGCGATCGGTGATGCTCACCCGCAGGTTGCGATGCGTTCTTCCGAAATTATCGATGATGGGTGGGTGCATGAAGGAGCGGTCGTTTCGTAAAGACGAAGCTTGATGTTGTGGGTGTGTTGGGGATCGCTGCATGAGCGCGATCAAAGGGAGCAGTTTGCGTAGCGATAAATCGTAGCCGTTGAACAGCGGGTCATCCTCGTCGCGATTCGGAAACTCAAACGCAATCCGATCGAGGCACAATCATATCGGTTGGTTGGGCGATTCGTCCAATGGCGAATCGTTGAAATCCGTTTTATCGGTACAGCTTGAAACCGTTGAAGACGCTTAAATTTCAATTTCGAGGCCGCATTACTGGTCAGAAAGCTATGTTTACAACGGATTCCTGCGCAATTTTTGCGCCTTGGGATCACTGTTATCCGGCTCAACGGGTTTGCACACCATGACTACCTTTAACAAATTCACACAAAAAATATCCCGCTATTTTGTGGCTTCTTCGACAGATTCGGAGGGGGACGATGCTCCCCTGCTGCTGCAGTCGCTGGAAGAACGTGTGTTGTATAGCGCTTCACCGGTTCCGGTTGAGATGATGGATCCGGATGCTGGCGATGTCGGTGGTGAGCCCAATTTAGAATTTGCCGCGAGTTCGGCAGCGATTGAGCCGGGCTCGATCTCGGGAACGATTTTCAATGACGAAAATGCAAATGGGTTGGATGATGAAGATTTGGATTTTGAAGGCGTCCGAGTTCTGCTCTACAACGCAGACAATCCCAACAACGACCCCCTCGAAGTAGACACAGACGAAAACGGTTTTTATCAATTCACCGATCTTGGACCCGGCAACTATTACGTTGTCGTCGATTCCAGTACCGTTGGCCCCGGTGGCGACGTCATCGCCGAACAGACTTTTGGTGGCACGGGAAGAATTGTTGGCGATTTCGATTTTGCGAACACAGATTTTGATTCTCTTGATTTTGTTGACCCTA
Organism: uncultured Pirellulaceae bacterium; assembly: GCA_964510005.1. Lineage (GTDB taxonomy): Bacteria > Planctomycetota > Planctomycetia > Pirellulales > Pirellulaceae > Mariniblastus. The sequence goes on along the minus strand of CAZDZX010000068.1, from coordinate 14,604 downwards.
ACTTTTCAAATCCGGCGTTAGCGTTCGGTGGCCGTGAAGCGGGGGTCTCAGATGATGCGGACTCCCTAGAGACGTCACAGCACATCATTTTTCGTCGCATCGATAGCATCGCCCAAATGCTCACAGCCAGCCAAGACGCCGATTTTGGTTTTAGCTTCAACGTGGTGACCCATGTCGAAGACGGCGACGATATCCAAGGCTCATTGCGACAGTTCATTGTCAATGCAAATGAACTGGATGGCGACAATGTGATGCGATTTGTTCCCGGGATCGAGCCCAATGCGGGGAACTTTTTTGAGATCGTCGTTGACGACGAGCTTCCCACGATCGTCGATGCGGGCACAACGCTAGACGGACAGGCTTTTCGCGGAACGAGCGAAGGTCTGGTCGAGCAGGACAGTAATTTTTCGCTCTTTGGATTGACAGGCGAGCTGGTCGGAAATTCTGGGATGAGCGTTGACTTTATCGATGCTCCAGAGCTGTCCCTTGTGGGCGACGCAGACCTTGATTTCGGGTTTGAGGTCAACTCGACTCCGCCGGCTGGAGAGGCAAGTAATATTGTGATCCGGAATTTTGCGATTCAAGGATTTGGGGATTTCGATTCTAACGAAGGTGACGAGGGGGCCATTCGGGTCGTCAGTGTGCAGGGAGTAACTTCATCAGATCCCGGCTTGATTATTGAAAATAACATTATTGGGACCGGTCCAAACCAAGTCTTCACGGCACCGGATCGCCCTGACGACGAGAAGTTTAGCGGGATCGTGTTCGTCGGTGGTGACAGCAGCGGCGGAATCATTCGAAATAACTTTATTGGTTTCAATTCATCCAGCGGAATCGACTTTCGCGCCAACGGCGACGAAATCTCTGATTTTCTAATTTCAGGAAATGACATCGCCAGCAACGCCCTGGAAGTTAATTCCGCGGATGCGATCAGGATTTCGGGCGCAACGGATATCCGCATCATCAACAATGTTGTTCGTGACAACGTTGGAAACGGAATCGAGTTGTCTTCCGGCCAAGATCAAGAATTAAATGCGATCATTGAAGGGAATTCTATCCTCAATAATTCTCTGGACCTTAGTGACCAAAACGATGCAGGAATCTCCGTGGTCGGCCGTGGTGTCCAGATTGTTGACAACAGGATTGAAGGCAACCAAACAGGAGTCCAGGTTGGTCAAGCATCTAAGTCGATTGTGACCGAGTCGGTCACGATATCGGCCAATAATTTTTCAGGCAGCCAGCAGGACGCGATTGACATCATTGATTCGGTTTCCAGCTCCGTGGAAACCAACAACGGATTGGAACCGCCCATCATTGCGTCTGCATCGTTGAATGCCGATGGCACGGGAATCGTCATTGAATTTGAGGCACAGAGTGTTGCCGATATTGGTCCCGACGGGGCCATTGAGATTTTTCAAACGGATCTGTCACAAACCACATTTGTTGGCTCCGCCACGCCATTGATCAATGGAGCTGTCGCCATTGTCGAGTTCCCGTTAAGTGAGGCCTTGTTAACTCGTGGGCCATTGAGTTTTGCAAGCATTGCGATCGACGGGGACGGCAATACGTCTGATTTTCAAGATTTTGGCAGTACCAATGAACTGGAGAGCATTCAAGGTTTGGCGGTTCTGAATGAAGGTGATTTTGATTTTCAATTTGGCACGCTACAAAATTTTGATGCACGGTTAGGATTGGACTCAAATCAAGTTCAGGCGATCGAAGTCACTTCTTTTGCAGGCAACAGCGTTGGCGAGCTACTTTTTATGGGGCAGCCGGTGGGGGCGGAAGGATTTCCATTGGTTGTGACTCGCAATCAGTTTTTCAATCTCTCCTTCAGACCCGCGGACTTCAATGCGAACGGGATCAGCACATTCGATTTTGAAGCCATCCAAAATGATGGAAGTCGTGGCCTCACAGAGACATTTACATTTGTTATCAACTCGATCAACGACGCCCCAGTGGCAACGGACGGTGATTTCAGTGTCAAGGAAGACGGCGTGTTCAGCGGTGAACTGATGTTCAGCGATGTCGATGGTGATACATTGACGGTCAACACCACGCCGATTGCTGGTCCGACCAACGGAATCGTTGAACTTAATTCTGACGGAACGTTTACTTACACGCCCAGTGCCAACTTCTTTGGAAGGGATTCGTTCACTTATGAAGTGAGCGATAGCAATGGCGGAACGGCTCAAGCGACTGTGATAATTGATGTCGTAGCGGTCAACGACGCCCCGGTGGCAAGCGACGACACTTTCAATGTCGATGAAGATGGTGTGCTCAGCGATCAACTGTTGTCCAACGATAGCGATATCGATGGCGATACATTGACGGTCAACACCACGCCGATTGCTGGTCCAACCAACGGAATCGTTGAACTCAATTCTGACGGAACGTTTACTTACACGCCTGATGAGAACTTCTTTGGAACCGATTCGTTCACTTATGAAGTGAGCGATGGCAATGGCGGAACGGATCAAGCGACTGTGTCGATCAATATCGCAGCTGTCAACGCCACCCCCGAGGCAACGGACGATATTTTTGATGTCAACGAAGATGGTTTGCTTAGCGATCAACTACTTTCCAACGATAGCGATGTCGATGGCGATACATTGACTGTCAACACCACGCCGATTGCTGGTCCAACCAACGGAATCGTTGAACTCAATTCTGACGGAACGTTTACTTACACGCCTGATGAGAACTTCTTTGGAACCGATTCGTTCACTTATGAAGTGAGCGATGGCAATGGCGGAACGGATCAAGCGACTGTGTCGATCAATGTCGCAGCGGTCAATGACGCCCCAGTGGCAACGGACGGTGATTTCAGTGTCAACGAAGACGGCGTGTTCAGCGGTGAACTGATGTTCAGCGATGTCGATGGCGACACATTGACTGTCAACACGACACCAGTTGTCGGCCCGGACAACGGAGTACTCCAACTCAATAGCGACGGAACCTTTACTTTCACCTCTGCTGCAGGCTTTGTGGATATGGATTCCTTCACGTTTGAAGTGAGCGATGGCAATGGCGGGACCGACCAAGCCACGGTGACGATCAATACTCCACTTCCTCCTCCTATTGTGGAAACCGAAGCAGAACCCGTCGCGATAGACGACAGCCCCGCTATCGACGTCGATCCGGTTACAGACATAGACAACAACGACTCTGTTATTGAAACCGACGTGGACACGTCCATTACAGACCCTACTCCGAGCAACGATGCATTCCTGCCCGGTCCAGAGCAGCTTCAAAGTGTTGATTCGGACGCTGATACGCTTAGTAACGATATTTCGGGCGTTGAAGTTGGCCAAGGCGACCAATTCGCGCTGGGTGAGTTCAATTACTCGACCTACGTTTACGCGAGCGTTGTAGATACAGGGCTTCTGACTGAACAGCTGGTAACCGGATCGTTCAAGTCAGGTCGAGCTGCGTTGGACAATGTTGCGGAAGAAGCCACTTTGTCGGCTTCCTTTTTTGAGCAACTGGATGACGCAGAGCAAAACTACCTAATTGACAACTTTGATTCTAGTGTTTCAACGTTGGTTACTGTGGGTACCATCACGACAAGCCTTGGTTTTGTCGTGGGTGTCGTAGTAAAAACAACCTTGATGGGAATGAGTGTTGCCACAATTAGAAATGGTAAAGACTGGATGTCGACGCTTGACCTAGGCTTGATTCTGGAATCTGATGACAACGAGTCGATCGAAACGATGGTCGAAACGGGTGTCTAACGGAGGCCGATCCAAGTTGCTGGCGAAACTATTGGATTTTCGCTATGAAAAATTGGTTTGGCATTAAATCGAAGCTGATATTCTGTTTCGCCGCGATTTTGTTGGGTGGATTTGCCGCCGCAACAGGATTGGGGCTGGGGGATACCGATTCGCAGCAAGACAAATCGCGAATTGAGTTCGCTAAATCGTTTGTGATCGCCAGTTCGCTGTTTCTCACTGACGATGATCTTCGGAAGCTCAAGACACTCGTTAACCAAAGCGTAAAAGTCAATCCTTCATTGGTGTCCGTTGGAGTTCGCAACAAGCTTGGTAAGCTGGTCGTTTTTTCTGAGGGGCATGAAACACACCTTCAGGATACTCAGGCCCCTCGTGACCGCCTCACAGCGCCCCTGCAATCCGGTCCCAAGGCGTGGGGTACGATCGAATTTGTGTTTGCCGAAAAAAAATCGGTCATAGCCACTCTCGATCGATGGTTCTATTATTTTCCACTTCGAGCGCTGGGCGCGTTCTTGTTGTTGCTCACGACTGTTTGTAGTTACCTGTTCCTTTCAAGACTCTTTCGCGAGCAAAAATCGCTTCCCGGTAAAGTCACCAAGGCATTGGATAGTCTTGCTGAAGGTTTGTTGGTGTTGGACACCAACGGAAAAATCAAATTTGCCAGTACCGTGTTTGGCGAAAAGGTTGGTGTTCCATCACAAAATCTGATGGGCTCTCAGCCGGAACAGTATTTTGTCTGGCGCGACGCAGCAGGCAATAAGCTCACTGAATTCCCGTGGTCTCGAACCTCGCGTAACGGCGAAGAAGTCCGCGAAGAAATGATGACCCTGCAAACAGGAGTCAATGAAGAAGGCGAGCCTGAAATGGTCGTTTTCCAAGTCAATTGTTCACCGGTAAAATCAGAGTCAAGCGACGACCATGGTGTTTTAGCCAGTTTCGAAGACGTCACCGAGCTTCAAGCCAGTCGCCGCGCCGCGGAATCGGCCAACCAAGCCAAATCTGATTTCTTGGCCAATATGAGCCACGAGATTCGTACGCCTATGAATGCGATTTTGGGTTTCACGGACTGGCTCAAACGTGGCATGGCAGAAAGCCGTGACCAGGAGCTGGAGTACCTGTCAACGATTCATACCAGCGGCAAGCACTTGATGGAGTTGATCAACGATGTGCTTGATCTTTCCAAAATTGAAGCCGGCAAAATGGAAATTGCGCTGGACCAATACAGTCCCTATGGAATCATCAACGACGTCACGCAGATCCTCGACGTTAAAGCCAAAGATAAAGGCATCGATCTCAAGGTTGAGGTTGAAAACAATTTGCCTCGTACGATCAACACCGACGATGTGAAGCTTCGTCAGGTGCTGACCAATCTGGTCGGAAATGCGATCAAATTTACGGGCAAAGGTGGCGTCACGATCGTGGCCCGCACGAAAAAGCACAGCGTTACCAATGTCGACATGCTGGAAATCGAGGTTCAAGATACCGGAATCGGGATGAACCAAGAGCAGCTTGACCGCGTGTTTATTCCCTTTGTCCAAGCGGACACCAGCGTGACTCGTAACTACGGAGGCACGGGACTGGGTTTGACGATCAGTAAGAAAATCGTCACGGCTCTGGGTGGTGAAATTGTTGTCGAAAGTGAATTGGGCAAAGGAAGCGTATTTCGGTTCGATGTCGAAGTCGGTAACATCGAAGGCGTCGATTGCATTGATTTTGAGCAATTCAAAATTGAAAACCGCGAAGCCCTGAACAAATCAAAAGCCGATGGTCTCCAGCTTCCGCCGGGTCGAATTCTGGTGGTTGACGATGGTAAGCCAAACCGTCAACTGATCCGTTTGGTTCTAGAGAAGGCCGGTTGCACGGTTGAAGAAGCCGTTAATGGAAAAATTGCGATCGATATGGCGTTGGAAGGAAACTTTGACGCCGTCCTGATGGATATGCAGATGCCGGTGATGGATGGTTACCAAGCCACTCGCAAACTGCGTGCTGCCAATTACACAGGCCCAGTTCTTGCTCTCACCGCCAACGCCATGGCCAGTGATGTGGAAAAATGTAAGCAGGCTGGCTGTGATGAATTGATTGCCAAACCGGTGAGCATTGATTTGCTGGTGAAGACGCTGGCCACGTACATGGAAGGAACAAAGCGAGCCGTTGATCCAGCTGTAGAGGCGGCGGATCAGACTGCCCACATTGAGGCTGTTTCTCCAGCCGCTGTTGTTGCAGAGGTTGCCGAAGATGCAACCGATGACCAGCCGATCTCCTTCGAAAAGCTGTTGCTGGACTCGTTGAACGACATTGCCGGCGCCGCTGCCAAAAAGGACTGGCAATCGATGGGAAGTGCCGCGAGCATTCTGGAGCAACAGGCCACCGAAAACAATCAAGAAGAAGTCGCCACTGCAGTTCGGCCTCTGGTCGAGCTCTGCCAGCGGGAAGAGCACGATGACGCTCTAGTGCGTCAGTCGTTGTCTAACGTCTTGACGATTGTACGGTCGATCCAAAAAGAAAATATTGCGTCCGAACCTGCACCTGTTTCGTCAGAGAATTCACTACTTGCTGCACCGGAACCTGTTTCATCGGTCGAACCGAAACCCGTTGCGGACTCTCAAACCGAACAATTTTCCCTTGCTCAGCCCAGGCCTGAACAAGAGCAGCAGCGAAGCCAGATTTCGCAAACAGAATTTTCTTCGATCCTGCAAAGCCGCTTGATCGAAATCCAGAACGCTTGGGAGCGCAACGACCATGCGTCCATGTTCCGCAGTGCGAGCGATTTCCGGACTGAAAGCGAATCGGCGGGGCAAACATCGCTCTATCGGTCGCTGGACGAATTGATTGCGGCTTCCAAATCGGAAAACACCGACCAATCGAATGTCGCCGTGGGTTCGCTATTGGACGCCTGCAAGGGCTTGCTTTCTCGTCAAGGAAAACTTCCAGGCGACGAAGCACCGGTCAGCAGAGACGCACAGGAAACGGCGCAGCGCGCGGCTGACGAAACCATCGATCTAAATCGAATGATGGCTGGCCCGAAAACGAATGCTTCAAACCGCCCCTCGTTGGAAGTTCGCTCGGACATCACCGTGACCTCTCCCGTTATTTCCAACCTTCCGTTGGACGATGAAGAATTCAGGCAGATTGCCAGCGATTTTGTGCCACAACTTGAGTGCAATTTGAAAAGCATGGATCAGGCCTTCGCCGATTCCAATTTTGAGGAGTTGGGCGTGTTGGCCCACTGGCTCAAAGGCGCCGGCGGAACCTGTGGTTACGGTGAATTCTATGATCCTTGTGTGGTCCTAGAGCAGGCCGCGAAAGCCAATGATGAAGCTGAGTCCAAAAAAGTGATTGAACAGTTGTGGAGCATTGGCGAGCGGATCGTCGTTCCCGAACCAACAGCTTGATCCTAAAAAACTAGGGTGTTGCTTGCCGGGACGACAAAGTCGAGGCAATCAGCACAATCGGTTCTTTACGAATGAGTCGGTTGCAACCTGCTGGAAACTCGTTTTGATAACAGAATGTGTCCACGCAGAATACTTGTTTGGGCGAAAAGGACTGAACACGGCTGTGTGTGTTTTAATTTTGTTTATCGGCAGGTAAGCCATGGAGTCTTCCAGTCCAACGTCTTTTGGCGACAAACCAAACAGTCCCAACCTTTACGCTTCTGTACCCACGGAATTGGCGACTCCCCCGATTCCCGAGAGTGTTCGCGAGTCTTTGGAAAGCAATTCGAGTCTTTTGCTCCTTAAGCAATTGCGTAAGTGCAAAATCATGATCATCGATGACGAACCGTTGGTGATTCGAGTCGTGCAGCGTTTTTTGACGGCTGAAGGGTATCGTAATTTCATCCCCGTTGAGGACTCGCGCAGAGCCATTGACGAGATCAGAGAGCAGGATCCAGATGTTGTCTTGCTGGATATCATGATGTCGCACGTGACGGGTCTAGATATACTCAAAGCTCGGCAACATGATGCATCGCTGCAAACGATTCCCTTCATTACATTGAGTGCGACTTCTGAGACGCAGATCAAGCGGCAAGCTCTGGCTTTGGGTGCGACTGACTTTCTGGCTAAACCGGTTGATACCAGCGATTTGACAGTCCGAGTCAAAAACGCGCTCACCGTCAAGCGTCACCACGATCAGCTGGCCAACTACGCCAACGAGCTTGAACGTCAGGTGTTGGAACGCACGGCGATGATCGAGAACTCTCGAGAGCAGATCATTCACTGTCTCGCCCTTGCGGGTGAATTTCGCGATAACGAAACCGGCGCCCATATTATCCGGGTCGGAAAATCTTGCGCGGTCATTGCTCAGGAACTGGGTTTCGCAGAGAAATATTGTTATCAGATTGAATTGGCGGCACAGCTACACGATGTAGGAAAGATCGGCATTCCCGATTCCGTGTTACTGCACCCGGGCAAACTTAGTCACGCTCAATTCGATATCATGAAAGAGCATTGCTCGTTGGGTTGCGAGATCATGGAGCCCCTCGTGAAATCCGAAAGCGGGCAGATTCGCCACAGCAGAGACAACGGGATTTTGGACCCGGTTGATAGTCCGATGCTGGAATTGGCGGCCATCATTGCCAGAACGCATCACGAAAAGTGGGATGGGACGGGCTACCCCAACGGGCTCAAAGGCGATCAAATTCCGATCGAGGGTCGCATTTGCTGTGTGGCCGATGTTTTTGACGCGTTGTCCAGTGAGCGACCCTACAAGTCTAAATTTCCTCTGCAAAAATGCCTTGAGATCATGCTGTGCGAGCGTGGGACTCGGTTCGACCCGAACGTTCTGGACGCGTTTCTGAAGCGTCTTGGCGATATCCAGCGAATTCGCGACAAATACGATGATGGTTGCGGAACAGAATTGTTGCGACAGCGTCCGATTCAACACCCTTGATGTTGTAAATCTCTGTTCTTTCGTTAGGCTGGCAAGCACTCACTGGCCTGACAACGAAATAGAACGACCATCGTGTCCGAAGTCATCTTTCGACCTTTTCTAAATACCGACCCGCCCCATTTGGTTGAGGTCTGGAATCAACAACCTGTTTTTCGCGGCATTCTTCCTCGAATCACTGCGCAGCTTTTGGAGCTGCATGTGTTTTCCAAACCGTACTTTGATCGTGATGGACTGATTCTGGCCATCGAAGACGTCGCCGGCACGCCCAAGGTCCTTGGTTTTGTCCACGCCTCGTTTGATGTTCGAGCCGACCTTGCCGATCTGGATTTCGAAACCGGTGTGATTAGCCAGCTACGCGTGATCGATTGTCCTCAACGGATCGCGATCGAAGACGGGCTGCTCGCCAAAGCTATGGAGTATCTTGAGTCCAAGCATACGGTCCGCTGCTACTTCGGCGGCCGATTTCCACAGGCGCCTTTCTATCAGGGGCTCTACGGTGGCAGTCGATTGCCCGGCGTGATGGAAGGTGATGTTCATGTGTTGGCCGCATTGGAGCGAAATGGATTCGAGGAAGAGCGGCGAATTGCGATCCTCGAAAGAACCTTGGATAAAGCGGTCAAGACTCCCGGCGGCAGGCAGCAAATGACGGTCCGGCGAAACTATTTGATCAATGCGATCGCGGATCCGATCGAAAAATCGTGGTGGGAGTGCTGCACTCTGGGGATGTCGGAGCGTGACCGGATGTCGATTGCTCAAAAGAAAGACAATCATGTCGCGGGCAGTGTTTCGTTCTGGGATATGCAGCCATTGGGTGTACAGATGCATTCATCCTGTCGTGGACTTTACGACTTGAGCGTCAGCGGAGAAGATCAGCGATCCGGGCTGGCCACGCATTTGGTTTGTGAATCGCTGAAACGGCTGGCTGCCAATGGAGCCACCCTTGTGGAGGCCCAAACCGATACCGCCAACGTGGCGGCTTTAAAACTGTTCGAAAAGCTCGATTTTCAGGTCGTTGCGTACGCCAAATCGATGGCCAGAAGGCTTGGCTAACCGCGGAAGCCAGATTTTTGTTCAGTTGGCTTTTCACCCTGTTGAAACGTTAGCCCTCTGTGAGTTATTTTAGGGATCCGTTTTGAGAGAATTTACGCTTTGCGCTGTGTTTTCAGTTGGGTCAGCGTGCTATCGTGGCAGGGGCGAACGCCGCTCAAAGCAGTATTTATTGTTTCCGTCTTACCTTAACCTATTTGAATATACGCCATGTCGACGAACGATAATTCCGCAGCGTCGAAGCAGGACGCACTGATCAAAGCAAACATGCTTTGCAAGTTTTATGGTCCCTTTGCTGCTGTGACCGACGTTTCGTTTGAAGTTCCACGCTGTCAGGTGTGTGCCTTTTTGGGCCCCAACGGTGCCGGCAAATCAACCACCATGAAAATGCTGACCGGGTTCATTTCACCCACCCGGGGCTCTGTGGAGATCGCGGGCTTTTCCATGCAAAAGGATCGCATCAAGGCATCCCAGCAAATTGGCTATCTGCCAGAAAATGGGCCGCTCTACGATGAGATGACTCCTGCAGGGGCTCTGAAGTATTTGGCCAAGGCCCGTGGTTTGGGATTTCGCCGCCGCAAAGATCGATTGGATTTCGTTTCCGATAAGTGCAACCTTGCCGAAGTCTGGAACAAACCGATCAGCAAGCTGTCGCGAGGATTTCGCCAACGCGTCGGCATGGCTCAGGCCTTGCTGCACGATCCCGATGTTTTGATCTTGGACGAACCCACCAGCGGTTTGGACCCCAACCAGTTGGTGGGGATTCGGAACCTGATTCTGGAACTGGGTCGTTCGAAAACCGTGTTGCTTTCGACCCACGTTCTGCAGGAAGTCAAAACACTCTGTTCGCGGGTGGTCCTGATCGATCGAGGTCGGATCGTGTTTGATGATGACATTGAAAAGATGAATTCTGCGGGCATGGAAAGCCACTTCCACAACTTGACTGAATTCGAACTTCCAGCCACCTCTTAGTTTCAAAATCCCCACTCTGTCTGATGACAAATTTGGAGAACGTTTCGTGATTCGTTTACATGTGATTAGCGCTGTTTTCTGGCGCAACTTGAAACAGTACTTTACTGGCGTGCTGGGCTACCTGTTTATCGTTGCCTTTGTGACGGTATGCACGTTAATCACTTTTAATCCCCAGTTCTTTGCCGACAATCTTGCCAATCTAGATCAGCTCAGCAAGTATTTTCCGCTGCTGTTGCTGCTGTTCATTCCGGCCATCACGATGCCCCTGTGGGCCGACGAAAGGCGGCAGGGGACGGATTCGATCCTGTTTACCCTGCCGGCCTCGGATTTCGATATTCTGATGGGCAAATTTCTGGCAGCCGTCGCGGTCTACACCATCGCACTGCTGTTCTCCACCACGCAATTGCTGGCCTTGGCTTCGATTGGAGATCCCGATTGGGGCGTGGTGCTGACGACTTACATTGGATATTGGCTGGCCGGAACGGCATTGATATCCGCCGGTATGTTCGCTTCATCGCTGACGAAAAACACAACCGTTGCGTTTGTGCTGGGGACGTTGTTCTGTGCCGTTCCCGTCCTGATTTCGTGGATTGGGGATAGCTATGGATTGAATCAATTCACCGTCGCCAGAAACTTGGGTGATTTCACGATCGGACAAATTTCGCTCTCCAGTGTGTTTTACTTTGTCGGGCTGACGATCGTCATGCTCTACCTAAACATGGTGGTGATCAGCAAGCGTCATTGGAATCGTGGCGATGAAGGCAGTGTCGGTTGGCATTTCATCGTGCGTGCCTTGGCACTCGCGATCGGATTGTTCTCCCTGTTTCATATCCTCGATACCTCGCCTGGGGCATCGACGGCGCAGTTGGACATGACTCACGAAAAATTATTTCAGTTGCATCCCACGACATTGGAGACGCTGGAAAAAGCACGCGAGTTGGACCGGAAAGTCACCGTCCAAGCCTTTATCAGTGAGGACATGCCGCAGAAGTACACCAATGCCAAAAAAGATTTTGAAGGCATGCTGCGGCGCTACGATAGCTTGGGTGGCAAAAACGTCGACGTTATTTTCAAACGGGTTCGACCCAGCAGTAACTTTGAAATCGAAGCCGAGAAACTGGGAATCGACGGCGTCACCGATCGCTCGGAAGTCGATGGTGTGACGACCCAACGCAAAGTCTTCCTTGGTGCCCATGTGGCCAGTTCCGAAGGCGAAACCGTGCTGCCGTTTATTGATTCCAATCTTTCGGTCGAATACGAGCTCAGCCAAGCGATTTTTTCGAGCATCGAAAAAGGGAACAAATCCACCATCGGCTTGCTGGAAACCGATGCTCGGTTTGGCGGTGTGCTGTTCGACGGCAGGCGGATCCCGTGGGCCTATGGTGAAACCACACAGGCTCTGAAAAAGCAATTTAAAGTTAAATATATCGAAGCCAATAGTCTTGGTTCGTATCTGCCAGAAGAAAAAGCGGAACCCGGCGCGATCGAAGGCGAAGTCAAGGATGATGCAGCCAAGGATGATGCAGCGGCCGACGATGCTGAAACATTGACGCCTCCCGACGTGTTGGTCGTCGCCGATCCTGCCAGTCTGGATGCTGCGGCGATGGCGAATCTGATCAAATATATCGAAGCCGGGAATCCTACGATTCTGCTGGCTGACCCACTGCCTTTCTTTTGGGCGTGGCAGCATCCGACCAACATCGGTGTGCTCAACGCTCCGCGGATGGGACGGGTCGGACCCGGATCCGGATACACCGAAGTGCTTGCCAGTTCGCAATTGCCGAAGGCCGATGGCGGAACGGCGTCGTCTCTGTTTGGCGCCTTGGGTGTTCGCTGGGACAACGGCACGGCTGTTTGGAATAACCTCGACGCTCACCCGGGTTTCGAGCCGTTTTGGCCGCCTTACTTGGGCGATCGCTGGCCGGAATACTACGGTTCCAAAGACAAAGCGTTTGTCTTCATCAAGGACCGTGCCGAGGGCGAAGCGTTTAATTCAGAGGACAGTATTTCCAGAGGCTTGCGAGAGCTGCTGATGATTTACCCGGGGGCCGTAAGTGCCGCACCGAATTCGAAGTACGACTTCACTCCGTTGGTTTCGCTGGGAACGTCATCGGGAAAAACGCCTTGGGATGAATTAACCGATACGCCATCGCAAAAGTTGCAAATGCTGAATCCTCGTACCGGCGAGATCTCGATTCGAGAGGAGCCTGCCGAAAGCCAGATTACGGGCGAATCGTTGATCGTGCTCAAGCCCGATCCAGCGACGCGTTTGGATGAAAAAGATCACGTGGTGGCGGCTCGAGTCCAATCCAAAGAGTCTTCCGGTAAAAAAGTTGACGTGGTGATTATCACGGACTTGGATTTTCTCAGTGACATGTCGACCCGCCAGGAAGACAAATTGAAAGAAGATGTCGGTCAACAGATGGACAACCTTTCCCTACTGGTAAACTCCATCGATGTCCTAGCCGGTAACGACGGTTTGGTCGATTTGCGTGGACGCCGACCCAAACCCAGAACGCTTACCAAGCTGGAATCGATTTTTGAAACGTTCCGCGAAGAGCGTCTGGAAAAACAGCAAATCGCCGAAGAGAAAGTTGAAAAGGAACTGGCAGCGGCCCAGAAAAAGCTCGACGATGCAACCAAAGAGATTCGGAAAGACGAATCGTTGAGCTTTTTGGAGAAGCTGCAGCAGACCAGTCGCCAAGCCAGCAATGTTCAGCGGCAGTTTGAGCTGAGCGAAAAGCGGCTCAATCGCGAACTGGAGCAACAGTCTCAGAATCTGAGAATTGACGAACAAGGTAAAATTCGCGGTCAAAAGGAATGGTATCGATGGCTAACCACGCTAATCTCTCCGCTTCCTCCACTAATGTTGGGCATTGTTGTCCTGTTCTTCCGGTTGTTTAACGAACAACGAAATATCGATCCGAAACGTCGGGCCAGCTAACTAGGACGAATCATGAAAGAATCAATTAAAACCATCAGCTTCGTTGCCGGAGCCGGAATCCTTGGATTGGCTGCGTTGGTAAACTCCAGCTTTGGAGAGCCCGGTGAATCCTCCGAAAAGTCGCTCGTCGGAAAAGCCTTTTACGAAGACTTCACGTCGACGGAATCGGCTCGTTCGCTGCAGGTTACTGCGATGGATGCCGAATCTGGATCCCCCATTCGGTTCTCCGTGGAAAATCGAAATGGACTGTGGCGAATCCCTTCGGAGCATAACTATCCCGCCGAAGCCGCGGCCAGAATCGCCCAGACGTCTTCTTCGATTTTGGGCCTGAAACGAGAGGCCCTCGTCGGACGCGACACCGAAGATTTTGCGAAATTCGGTGTCCTTGATCCGCTCGATGAAGAACTGGACGATCCAGACAACGCCGGCAAACGCATCACGCTCAAAGATAAAGACGGCGAGGTTGTTGCGGACTACATCATTGGTAAAAAAATCGAAGCGGAAGTCTCGCTGCGTCCCGGCGAAGGGGAGTTCGAAAGACAGAACGAACAGCCCGATTACTATCTTCGCCGCGCCGACGAGAACGAGACATGGCGCGTCGCTTTCGATGTGGATTTATCGACCAAGTTTTCGGATTGGATTGATCCAGATTTGCTGCGCATCGATCCGCCGGAGATTACGCAAATCGAAATCAACAACTATGCGATCCGCGCCGGTGGCATGAGCCCGATGGGCATTCCGCAGTTGGAGATTCAAAAGAAAGATGATTTTGTCATCAATCGAGAAACTGCGGCGGACCCTTGGATTGTCGAGGGGATGAATCCGGAGCGGGAAGAAGTCAAAAAAGACCGTGTCGATGAAATCGTTGACGTGCTCGACAGTATCGAAATCGTCGGCGTGCGACCGAAATTTCAGTTTAACAACAAAAGCCTGCTGACTGCGGATTTGGGACTTGCCGATCTGGAAGAACTCCGAGGCGATATTGAGAAACAGGCCGCTGCCGTGCAAGCCATGCAAGAAGAC
>CAZDZX010000067.1:7889-17139 GCA_964510005.1 uncultured Pirellulaceae bacterium | reverse complement strand
TGCGGGAGCCGGATTTGAACCGACGACCTCGAGGTTATGAGCCTCGCGAGCTACCTGGCTGCTCCATCCCGCAAGAGAATAATAGCCACCCTGCGGATGTTGTCGAGTCCATTTTGAAATTTTATTCAACTTCGACTCAGATATCTCAGAGCCTCTCTCTGAAGCATTCCTTAGCTGAGTTCACGCCAGAAAAAGATGTCTTTGTTTCGGTGATCGATTCTGGACAGTTCTTTCGCTCCCAATCGCCACCAAAAGCGAAGCGGCCTGCAACCGCTCTGAACCCTAGTCCTATTTGAGACTGGCTCGCGCGCGCTTTGGAACTCACTCCCACAGAGCTAAATCACAAACTTCGAATGCTCGTCAGCGGGTACTAAATGACGGATCGCCAACCTAGCTCCCACGCACGGGTATGCTCAAGGCAGCAAACCTTCAATCTCACGAGACTCCACAGGTTCTGTCACCCGCTCAAATCGGTGGATCGCCCAGCTGAGCAATGTGTCATTGCTGCCCGGCTCTACCGAGCTTACAGCCCACTCCAGCAGCCCTTCAATTCTGCTTAGGTTCTCTAACCCATCAGCATTTCGCTAGCGATATGTCTGTTAGATGAGGAATCTTCCAGAAGATCCGCAAAATCGGAAAAACACTGACTTCGCAACCAAGACCTGCCGAAAAGGTAGTTGGGTTCATTTACTGATCCCGCGAGGGGGGAATCTCGCAACATTTCGTAACCGACTGAGTTGGTTGCGTCACTGCGCTCTTTCTTCTTAGCGGTCCACGATCGAATCCATTTACTGGACTTTCGGTTTTTTGCAAACGCTCAACAATACCGCCAACCTCACAGGCTGCTTGGCCCATGTCTCCGGTCCCGTCCGGACGGAATAGAAAGCAGTCTCTGCCGCGTGGTATTGCGAGGAGGAATCTGATGCGAAGTTTATTTTTGGGGCTTGCTGTTGCGGCATCAGCGCTGGTTTCCAGCCCTGCCATGGCTGACGACACGCAGATCGCCGATTTCATTCAAAGTCGTCTTCAAGTAGACCAACAACAAGGTCGCCTGCGTGGCTTCAATGTTGACCTACAGGTTGAAGACGGAACGGTTTGGTTTAAGGGATATGTATCCACTCCCGAACAAGAAAAATTGATCCTCCGAACCGCTCAAGAAGCCGGTTACCTCGGAGTGGTCAAAGTTGTGGACAACATCGAAGTCCGACCGGCTTCGACGCAAGCCGACTATCAGTCGACTTCAAGTTCGCCTCCGCAACTACGTCCTGCAGCTTACCAGCAGCAACTGACACCCGCTATTCCTGCCGGTTACTCACCGCAAGCAGGTTTCGATGGCGGTTCTTCGACGCGATTGCCACAAGCAGGTTTTGGCGGCGGCTCGTCGACACGACTGCCTCTTGATAACTCAGTCCCCCTGCCAGCTGCAGGCGTGACTCACGGTGCCCCTGAGATTTCTTACGGGTCATCGAGCATTGAACAGCCAATCGGCATGCCTTACTCAGGTGAAGTCATCACAGGTGAAGTCATCTCGGGAGATCCACTGCCGTTTGCGACTGCAGGTGCCCCCGCTCCCGGACCTTCCGGTGGCGCAGGCTTTGCAGCTCCTTCAGGTTCCCCAAATCTTCCTGGCTATGCTTGGCCTGGCTACGCGGCCCGATCGAACTTCGGTGCCGTGAGCTATCCACGACAGTACTCTGCTTCTGCGTGGCCATTCATCGGACCTTTCTATCCCTACCCACAAGTTCCACTGGGATGGAGAAAGGTTAGCCTCGAATGGGATGACGGTTTCTGGTTCCTCGATTTCAGTGACAAATCACGTCACTAATCGGAACTGGCTATCAAAACAAAGCCCGGCAGCATTGCCGGGTTTTTTTATGCGCCTACATTCGATCCCATTGATCATCTTCCAGATTGAACCACTCCAACTGCACTTGGCCTTCGTCGGAACCGCCACGACTGACCAGCACCGCGGCGACTTCGGGATGCTCGCGACAGTAGGCTTCAACCTCCTCAATCGGCATCACAAAAAATGCTGTCGCCAATGAATCACACTGCGCCGCCGAAGGAGAAATCACAGTCGTTGAAAGAAAATGGTCCGTCGGCCAACCGCTTTTCGGATCAATGATATGCCCGTAGCGCTTGCCCATGTGAATAAAGCCCTGACGCCCCGTCCCCGATGTCCCCAAGGCAGAATCGCGCAGGCGGAATTCTGCCAGCTTTCGATCCGGCAGCGTCGGATGCCGCAATCCAATCCGCCAGCAATCGTCCGCCTCGCTGGCCTCCCGATCCAAACTCGTCTGAGCTCCCCGTGCCAGCACGCTGCTCTGCCCGCCGTGGATCACGTAGTCAGAAATCTCGGCTTCATCGAATAATTTCCCCACGCGATCGATCGCATAGCCCTTGCCGATGCCACCCAGATTCAGCTTGACGCCTTCAACCGCGAATCGAACCAGCGAATCCGCTGGCTCCAGCGACACATGCTGCATCCCGACTTTGGCCAACGTCTCCGCAATCGCTTCCTCTGTTGGGACTTTGCCCTCCCGACGCTCCAACCCCCACAAAGACGACAACTGGCCGGACGTGATATCAAACGCGCCACCGGTTTGCTGAAAAACCTCTTGGGCTTTCTGCAACAACCCAAACAGATTCGAAGCCACACCGACGGAATGATCAAACGCATCTCGATTCACCCCCGAGACTTCGCTGTCGTCGCGATAAATGGTCAACTGCTGTTCCAACCGGTCGATCAGCTCCATCGCCTCGCCCACCACCACACCGGCGCGTGGATGCTGATGCATGTTGAACATGATTTCCCACGTGCAAGCCATCGCTTGTTTTTCGTAGGTTTCCAGCCACATTGCATGACGCGTTTCGGGGGCGTCCGCATCCAGATCGGGAACATTGAATTCAATATTCTCGAGCGCTTCCCGAGTCGCGCGCACCAGCGAACGACCTTTGAGAAACTCACGGCGACTGGAGCGTTCTTTCATGGGCTACCGCAACGATGCTTCGGAGAGGTTTAGAATGATTGCATCCGATCATGGCCGCCCCTGCCGCTAACGCAGGGACGACAACTGAGCCAACAGATCGATCTTACTTAAGCCTTGGCCGTGATGGCCTCGCTCAGCATTGTCGAAAGCTTGACCTGGTCGACGGCAAAACGTCGGATACCTTCGGCCAACTTTTCCGTAGCCATCGCATCTTCGTTGAGCATCCAGCGGAACACCGTTTCGTTAACCTCAGGGCAATCGATCGCTGCAGCAGCTTTCGCACCTTCGACCGAAAGTTTGGTCTCGAGGTCGCCCGACATGCCGTCAAGCTCCAACAGCAATTTGGGCGAGATAGTCAGCAGATCGCAACCGGCAATTTCGATGATCTCGCCGGTGTTGCGGAAACTCGCACCCATCACTTCCGTTTTGAATCCCTGCTGCTTGTAAAGGTTGTAGATCTCGGTCACGGACTGAACACCGGGATCGTCGGCGCCCACGTACTCTTTACCTGTGGAAGCTTTGTACCAATCCATGATTCGTCCCACGAAGGGCGAAATCAACGTCACGTTGCCTTGGCCACAGGCGATCGCTTGCCCCATGCCAAACAACAGCGTCAAATTGCAGTGGATGCCTTCGGATTCGAGAGCTTTGGCGGCCTGAATGCCTTCCCAAGTCGATGCCAATTTGATCAGGATTCGCTTGCGATCAATTCCCGCGGACTCATACAGCCCAATCAGCTTGCGGCCTTTTTCAACGCTGGCCTTGGTATCGAACGACAACCTTGCATCGACTTCGGTGGAGACACGGCCGGGAACAATCTTCAGGATCTCTTTTCCAAAATTGACACTGACGAGGTCCTGCGCGTCTTCCAACGATCCCGCTGCATCGACAACCGCTTTCTCAATCAAGGCCTGATACTGCTCTTGCTGCGACGCCGCCAGAATCAGTGAAGGGTTAGTCGTGGCATCGACCGGCTCCAGTTCCTTCATCGAAGCGAAATCGCCCGTATCAGCAACGACGGTTGTTTTTGTTTTGAGTTGTTCAAGAAGTGACATGAATGGCACCTAAAATTGCAAATGAGTTAAGAGTTGGAAAGTGGCTTAGAGGTGGACAATGGTTTCCAACATTTCGCCTGAACCACTCTCAGAATATACAGCGAGGATCGCCGGAAGTCCTAGTGCAGCCACAGGGAAATGCCCGTCGACGTAACCTTTGGTAGCAAGTTCTCCGACAATCCGGGTCTCAGGGGCGCTCGATTTCACAAGAATCAGCTCTGCCGCAGCGATGCTTTTCGCGTACGAGGCCGCGATCGAGTCGCTGGTGACGTCCCAACGGCGTGGTAGCTCATCCGAATCAACAGCCCACCCCGACAGATCGTGAACGGCGATTGGAACGGACTCCCGATCCGCTGCCGCGACGATAGGAAGCTCCAACAAATGCCCCAGCAATTGGGCCGTGGCCGACATCAACCCACAAGCCATCTGGTGCGAGAAATCCTCTGTCAGATCGAAATCAGCATGCCAATTGCGAACGACATCGACTAGGGATCCACCTCCGGCGATAACCGCCACGGAGCAGTCGTCGCGAGTTCGGGCTGTATCCTGAATCCATGTTTTCAAAATTGGGAACAAATGTGGCTGAGAAAACAGGCTGCCGCCAACTTTGATCACAAGGGGTTGTTTCATGGGTGATGCTCCATCGCCAGTATAGCTACCGCAAACGCCGGTCCCACTTCAGAAACATTTTCCGGCTGTCCCACCAAATCGGCAAAGCGTTTCAGGCTCGCGTCGGGCCAATGGCGAGCAAGTGCGATTTTCAACCAATCTGCCCCGGCCCCGGAAACAATCAAGTTGCTTTTGGCATCTGGAAAGCGGTCAAGCGCGGATTGCAGGGATTGGCTCAAAGCAAAACTCATTTTTTCAAGCGTCTGGTCTGCGATCGCGGCCACGAACCCGTCAGGCAGTTCGGCTTCATCAGCACAAACGCAGCGCGCCAAACGGTGTCGGCACAACTCCAACGTTCGCGCCCGACCGTCAGCCGTTTCAGTGTCGGCGGGATTCGCTGGCAGAATACCCGCGACCACCAGCGCGTCTTTGGTCGTGGCGAACAGCTCATTCGCCACTGCAATCTCAGAACCTTGAAAGTGAACTTTCTCCAGCAATCCGAAAATGGGAGTTCGACCGACTCCCATGTAAAGTAACTCGCCGTGTTTAAGTCGCTCAAGGTCCGTCTTTCCCAACGCGGCGACCGTTCCGTTTTCAAATGGAATCACGTCCATGGTCGTTGAACCACAATCGATCAAGATGCCACGATCGGGCACTTGCTGGCAAACGAACTTCGCCAGCCAAAACCAATTCGCCGCTGCGACTTTCATGAAATCTCGTTTGGCGTCGACGACCCCCACAAACTTCCCTTGCGTATCGCCAAACATCGGAGCCGGAATTCCTAACTGACGGCACACACGACCGAGACCATCGACGATATATTCGACACCCTCCTGTTTGCTAGAAAAACAATCGGCCAGCTCTCCGGTCATCACCGCAGCGATGCCCACAACCTCAGTAGGGACCTCCAGATCGCGAATCAATTCCGCAAGAGCGGACTCCAGCGATTCTTTTTGAGACCACAACGGAAACGGGGTCGAGCGAGCGCGGCCACAACTCGATGCTGCTTTCAAGTTGGCACCGCCGATATCCAGCCCGATCCAGCTCATTTGCTCACGATATCCTGAATGGCCTGATCAATGTTTGCAAACCGAAAGTCGAACCCGCCATCCAAGGCCGCCTTGGGGACGGCGCGTTGGGAACTGAACAGGCTGTCGGCGAATTCGCCAAACACCAATCGCAACCCAAATTTCGGGGCTGGCAAAATCGCAAACCTTCCCAGCGCCTTGGCCAGCGAGGAAGTCATCTGAGCATTGGTAACCGGATTGGGTGCCGACGCGTTCACCACGCCTTTGACATCCGGGCTGTCGATCGACCATTGAATCATCGCGGCCAGATCGGCGACGTGAATCCATGGCACATAGTGTTTGCCGTCACCCAGCTTTCCCCCCAAACCCAGCTTGAACATGGGCACCAGTTTAGACATCGCACCGCCTTCTCGGCCCAGCACGATGCCGATCCTCAGCAACACCACCCGCACGCCGTGATCAGACAATCGCATATTGGCGGCTTCCCAATCGGCACACACATCCGGCAAAAAACCAGCTGCGGCAGGATAGCTTTCATCCACCACGTCTTCACCGGCATCACCGTAGATCCCAACGGCAGATGCCGCGACCAACACCGACGGCTTTTTCTTCAAACCCAAAATCTGGTCGACAAGCCGATCGGTGGCATCGATGCGACTGGTGCGGATCCGTTGCTTTTTCTGCGCGTTCCAGCGTCCTTCGGCAATCGATTCGCCCATCAGATTGACAACCGAATCGATGGACGAATCCGGGTCGATGTGAAAATCATCGGACCACTGCAGGAATTCATCGCCATGAGCTCCCGCTTTCTGCCGAGCCCGTTCGACGTTTCGCGTCGTCAGGATCGTTCGGTCCAGCAGCGGCAGCAAATGGCCGCCCACAAAACCAGTTCCTCCGGTGACCAAGGTCGTGCGATGGGAACGTTCACTCATGAGTTACCTTTGGCACCACGCGTTTTCGCGTGGCACTGATCCGTTTTAAATCTCTTGGTCCAAAGTCCATCCATCGGGCAGGATCGACTTTTTCACGACAATCGGAATTCCATCACGGACCACGCAGGTGGGGTGATCCAAATCCGTTTGAGTCCGCTCTTTTCCGTTAACGATCCGCACGTTCTTTCCGATCCGACAATCCAGATCGACGATCGAGCCCTCGATGATGGTGCCTTCGCCGATCCCCAACGGGATATCCGTTTCGACTTCGGCGGGAAGTTCGGAGTTATAGTAAGCCGCCCCCATGATGATCGAATCTTTGATCGTCACGTTGGGAGCAATCTGCGTTCGCAAACCGATCACGCTGTTTTCAATAACCGCACCATCACCAATCTCGCAACCGTTGGCAATCAAACTTCCGCTAATTTTTGCATCTCCAATTTTCGAAGGCGGCAAAAATCGAGCGTGAGTGTAGATCGGTTTGGCCCCTACCATTTGAAATTTAGCATTCGCCGATGCAAGGTTCAAATTGGATTCGTAGAACGAGCGAATCGTCCCGATGTCCTCCCAGTAGCCATCGAACAAGTGGGTGTAAACTTTGTAGTCCTTGATCGCGATCGGGAAAACTTCTTTGCCAAAGTCCGCATAGTCCGAACCTTCTAGCAGCTCGTTGAGCAACTTTCGGCCGAACACGTAGATGCCCATGCTGGCCAAACAGTCGCGGCCCTCGGGATCGATCCCCTGAGTTCGAATCCATTCGGGATCGGTACGGACTTTGTCTATTTCCTCATCGGTTTGCGGCTTCTCCGCAAACCCGACCACACGGCCATGATCATCCAATTGCATGACGCCGAAACCGCGGGCTTCATCGCGCGTCACAGGCTTGCAAGAAATCGTAACGTCAGCCCCTTTGGCGATATGCGTTTCGATCAGTTTGCTGTAGTCCATTCGGTACAACTGGTCACCGGACAAAATGATGACGTACTCGATATCGGACTGGTTGAAGTACACCAGATTTTTGCGAACGGCATCGGCCGTGCCTTGATACCAATCCGAACCCGCACTGGGAGTTTCCTGAGCCGCCAACAGTTCAACATATCCACCGCTGAAGTTGTCGAATTGGTAGGAGCTATTGAGGTGGTTGTGCAAGCTGACAGACATAAACTGCGTCAACACAAAAATCCGATTGACGTCGCTATTAAGGCAGTTAGAAATCGGAATATCGATCAAGCGGTACATGCCGCCCAGAGGCACCGCAGGTTTGGACCGGATCGAAGTCAAAGGGGCAAGTCGCGTTCCACGTCCACCACCCAGAATCAGGGCGACCACATTTTTCATAGCTAAATCCCGTTCGATCGAAAATTGATTGCAGCCCCATTATGGGTGTTTTGCCTGTTTTTGGAAAGATTAAGTTGGCCCCGCAGGCTCGACCCCCGCCCTTGGTAGTTCACCGGCAAACCGCTTGAACAGCCAACGCAATCTGGGCGGCAGCGGCCTAGCTGCTAACATAATTAGGAGGATTGCCTGCAAAGATAACGTTCTTGAGTCCATTTCTTAGACATTGGGGGCTGACTGAGGAATCAGAAAAGAACATGAAACTTCGCTCAAAGTTCACAGCGGTCTCACAACAGAAGCCTGCTTTCGGCAACACATGTGCTCGATTTGATCTTCGCTGGCACGCCGGGTCCCTTGGGCTGGGGTTAATTTTTGCCGCCTCATTGCTGTTGCAGCCCGGCTGCACTCCTCCACAAACCGCCGACGTACTGCCGCCCAAGCACGAACAGACGACAGCAGCACCCGAAATCGAATTCAGTCCAGTTTTGGTCTCCTTTCTTGAAAAGTTCGACGCACTCGACCGTCAGGGATACGTGCCAACGCTTCGATCCGGTTCGACAGGGATCGGATACACGCTCGAAACGATGCTGGAGATCGAAGAAAACAATTCTCCGGCAGGCGATTTTTACGGTATGGAACTGAAAGCGTTTCGAGACGAAGCGATCTCCATGACTCGCGAGAAAATGAATCTGTTCCTCAAGGAACCGAAATGGTGCGATGAACGATCCTCAAAGGACCGCGTCCGCGACTACGGCTACGTTGACGACAACGGTCGAACGGCGCTGTATTCAACAGTCACGATTAACGAAAACGCACACGGGTTGGGTTTTGAACTGGAACCGGACAACAGTAAACTCTGGATCTGTTTTCGCGGGACGCGCGTCGGTAGCTGGACGCGAGAAGTTTTGGAAAAGCGTTTATTGGAGAAGCATTCCGAGACCGTTTTCGTTTCCGCCCACGCCACTGGAAAAGGCAAGCAGGAGCAGTTTCACTACTACGGCGTTCTCTGGTGCCAGCGTCCCTCTGTCGATCGTTTCATGCAGCTACTCAAAGAAGGCGACGTGATGCTCGAAATGAGAATGCATCTAAAAGAGTCCGGATCGGTTCGCAATCACGGATCGGCTTTCCGAATCAAGCAAAATCGAATCACCGATCTGTTCGATGTTGCCCTACAGGTCAGACCCACTGATGCATCGGAATCAGAATTTAGCCCCGAAGGCGGCGACAGCATGTAGCTTGGGGCGTGAGCCCATGAGTTAGCCGGTCACCAAATCATTAAGCCTCAAAGGGACGACTGGATT
>CAZDZX010000067.1:0-7789 GCA_964510005.1 uncultured Pirellulaceae bacterium | reverse complement strand
CCCACTGGCAACATAACGATCGAGGACACCTCCATCGATTCCAAGGACTTCGAGAGATTCAAATTTTGAAAGCTGACTGACATCCCGCAACTGATCACAATACTGAACGTCCAAGTGGCGAAGATCCTTGTAATTTTCAAAAACACCCAACGATAAAGATCAAAGCGTAGATGCGAGCAACGGGGTGCCACGCTTCAGCATGTTGAACTCACAAGGGTGCCATGCTTCACGCGCAGCGTGAGCATGCTGAGTCACCCAAGAGACTCCCAATCCAATTGATGCGCTCCCAGCCTCAACTATCAAGGATTTTCTGACCTTCGAATTCGTCAGCGAAGCCACTGCGAAAGATATCGAACGCGACTCCAAACACTGCGTGGGACTCATCCAGTAGGCGTCTCCGCGATCCAAAGCGAAACCAGCCCTTTTTCTTGTCCCATTCAAAACGAAGGTTCGAACCATCGATCTTGGCGAAGGTGTGGCCGACGAAATTCGCATGCCGGTCGGAGCGAAATTGCTTGATGGAAGGATAAGATTTCATGGCACCAGTGAGGGAAGGCAGGGCGGACCAAGGTTTGACCCGAAACATTCGCCAAGGTTCGGAGCCAGCATACAAACGGGGATCGTTAGGCAGAATACTCCGGTTAGGCACTTACAATTTTCTTTTCACTATCAAGTGAAACCCCACGTTAACCGCCTGCAGGATCACCTTGCCACGTCACGCGCTGGAATATTGTTGCGAGACATAGAAGCAAAGCTTAAAACTAATCTCCTAACCAATGGGGGCAAACCCAACCTATTCAGAAAAGGATTCGAAATGAATTTTCGCATATTCGCCGCACTGTTTTTCTCTTGCACACTCCTGTTCCAGCAAGGAGGTTTGGCTCAAGAAAAATCCAAACAAGAACATGATCAAATGCGGACGGAGCACAAAACCGCTCTGTCGGAACACCAAGCGTGGGCAGTCAAAGTCGGAAAATTGAAAGCCGACCACAGCAAAGCCCTTGCCGCGCTGGCCCAACTGCGAGCCGAAATCCTTGCTCATGATGCGGAACTGGACGCCATTTCCAACCATATCATGCAACACGAATTAGAGATGAAAAGTCACGATGGCGCCATGCACGCACACGACAAAGGCGGCGATGGGCACCAACACAATGACATGAAGTCAACTCACGACAAGATCATGAAACAGCATCAATCACTGGGTCAGCAACTGGAAGCCGAATCGAAACATCACGGCGATTTGATTTCTGGGATTCTGACGTTCGCCAAAAAGCACTCCAAAGCGTTCCACATGCACGAAGACCATGAGGGTGAGGGCAGTGGCAAAAACCATGATCATGATCACGATCACGACCATAAATAATCCGCAGGCGATCAAGATCGTCCCCATGACAATGGCCGTGGAAAACGTGCGATGATTGGTGGCAGCTGGTCCGACTTGGGCATGCTCATGCTTCGCGTGAGCATGGCACCCGGCCAAAGATCATGATCACGATCACGACCATAAATAATCCGCAGGAAACCAAGATCGTTCGGATGCTTGTCAGTACCGCCTTTAGGCGGAATGCGGGGTGATTCCAACCCCGACAAAACCAACTGCCCTCGGCCTTACCAGCTACATAGCGAATCCACGAACCCGGCGGTGCCGTCGCGCAACCAACCATCCATCTGGGCCTGCTCTTTCAGTTGCTGGCCGCGCTGCAGCGGGATCGCAAAGAAGCCGGATGAAACATCCGACATGGCCGACATGTCACCCCACAGTTTCTCGAATTGGGCAACCGGGAAGACATCTTCCTGTCCGTTACCCCAACGTTTCTTGACATCCTTCAGCGTGATGTAAGTCGGCATCTGAATGGCCAACTCCCGAACCGCCCTGTCGACTTTCTCTTGGTCTGCCAAATCAGCGCGAACCAACCCCATCAATTGCAACAGTTGATCGATATCGATCCACGTTGTCAGCGAGTTGTAATAAGTCAATTTGAACTCATCTCGCTCCCGCGGCATGGCGAGGCCTTCAACCAACCGTGGCACACCGTTGACGCGGGCCAATCCGCCACCGCGATCATCTAAGCGACGCTCGATCACTTCGAAATTCAAACAGTTCCCAGATTCAATATGTGTTCCCAACAACCCGGGATCGACATTGGCTCCCAAGGTATCGATGTTGTGCAACATCAAGTATTTCAGTGCTGGCCGCTGCTGCAACATTTGCTTCAGCCTTCCATTGCGAAGCATGTTCGGAATCTCGAACCAGTGCCCCACCGGATGCAGACATTGCATCGGCATGTTATCACGATAGTCAGTTCCCTCTCCGGCGCTTTGGGCCCAACGAATCAATGCCGAACGAGCACTGTCGCGAACTTTCTGTTGCTGTTGGTCGAGCACCTGCTGCGGCATCTCTTCCCACGCAAAGTGCAGATCGCGGACCATCGGGATCGTGCGCAAGCCCACATAGCGGCCCTGCGAAAGCACCACGTCTCCCGGATAGGCATAGTTATCAACCGACGCGAGGTATTCCGAAATCGGACTGTGCGTCAGATGACCTGTGGTAATCGCGTGAGGAATCTCTTTGCCCGGAGAGGCAAACTGCTCGGAGATTTTTTTGCTTTTGGCGAGGTGGACTTCCAGAAAACTTCGGTGCTGTCCGCCCAAGCGGGCAAACGGATGCAGTCCTTTGACAGTCCCGGCTCCGCCCGTCCAGCGGCTACCAACGCCTGCTGCCAGCGTGACGACAGCGACTTCGCCATTGGCGATAGCCGCTTTACCGACTTCCACGGATTTTTCGCTGACACCGTTGCGGCAATCGATCACATCACCGGCTTCGACGTCTTTGATCGAAGTGTTCAGTGGCAACCGGTTTTGCGAAAGTCCGAATCGACCGGACTTCAGATCAGTTTTCATCTGCTCATGGAACTCGGGATCGAATCCGCAGCGTTCGAGCAGTTCGTCCAACGTGACTCTCGATTGATCATCTGATTTGCGACCTGGCAAGATATTTTCGATCAGCTTTTGCAGTGCCGATGAATGCCCCAAATTGCGATAGTCGCTTCCCAGTTTTTCCAGCTCACGGCGAGCCAATTGAGGCAGTTCACGGTTTTCCCGTCGCAACCAACCGGGGACTTGCAAGGCATAGTATTCGTCGGGCATCGTGGCGTCATTGGAGGTCAGCAACTCGCACCACGTGCCTTTGTCATTGATTTCAAAATCGTACACGACGGGCTGCATGGCAAACGGCAACCGCTTTTGCATCCTGTTTTTGGTTTCCACCATCATGGTTTGCAACCACTTTTTGGCTTCTTCTTTGATGGTCGGATCGAAGATGAACCCCATGCCGCCGCCGGCCATCCCGCCCAACATCCAGAAGCCCCAGAATTTATCGCCCCAATGTTGCTCACACTGTTCGACCAGCGAGTTGGTGAACAGGTTGGTGCACCAAGGAATAATCTTTTGCAATGGACCAAAGAAATTCCGATGAGTCGCCGCACCGATCGCGCGCACGTCTCCCCGACGCAGACCATCAGTAATCTCATCAAGAATCTGAATCGCTTCCTGCCGGGCTTCCCACTCCATGGGGCTGCGAAGCAAATATTTTTCGGTGACCATTTCCAGAATCGGGCCCACGTTCTGAGCCATCCCGCCGTGAACCAGCACCAATGAATCTTGCAGCGCCTTTCGTGTTTCCGGCGTAACGTCCTCTTGAGAGAACACCGTATGTGTGGGAAGCAAACGGCCACGACTGATCCCAAATTCTGGATCCTGCTGCGTCGCCTCGCTACCGCAGATCAGCTTGATGCCTGGCCAGACTCCACCAGAGTCCTGCCAACCGCCACCCGAACCGCCAATCCACTCACCCAAAATCGCGCGGGCGGCAATGATTCTGCGATCTGCTTCTTCGAGGCCACCCGTTAGCGTGCTGACCTGTCCGGTGGCGCGCATGCAGATCGAAATCAACGACCCTAACAAGTTGGTCGATACCGCCAATCGAGACCCTTTGGGGATGTCGTTGACTTTGGAAACGATCTCCAAGCCCAACCCGGGACCGACCAAGCGATCCATTAGGCTTTCCATGCTTTGGCCGCAGCCTTCCATCCCCGGCGGCACGATTCCGGCAGCGATGACAGCGGCTTTCAGCAGCCCCAAATAATCGCGAGCAAAATCGAAGACTTCGGCGATGGTGTGAATTTCAGCCGATGCATTCAAGTCGGTACTGGTCAGTTTCAGCACCGGTTGCTCAATCACACGCAAGTAACACTCGATCGGCGGGCGCGGCTGATCGTCGCGGCCCATCACGCCAAGGTTCACCGACGCGTTGATGACTTTGGCTCCCTCTGGAAAATCCATCCCCAAGAAGAAAATATCGCTCCAAGCACTGTGCGTAAAATCCATTCGCACGGCAGTGGTTTCTTTTAATAGCGGGTAAGACGCTTCTTCATTTGATTTTTGTAGCAGTTCACTTCGAAAGCGGAGCGGATGATCGGCGGGGTGTCCGGTACGGAACATCCATTGGTTCCCGCGAACGGTTCGAACGCTCTTGCGGACCTGATCGGCCAGCGTTTGAAAACCCAACTCGTGATAGGCCTTCGCCAGTCCACTGGACAGCCCTTCGCAGGCCCCATTTTTTTCTTGGGCGTCCAACAAATCATCGATGGCTTCGACGAAACGTCTTTCGAGTAGATTCTGCCAGGCATCGTACGGGATGTGTCCGCCGTCGCTGCTGTCGAAGTGCCCCGGCAAATGAAACCGATGAATCGCAAACAGAAAAAATAGCGCTCGCACGCGATGGTAGAGATTGTCTTCGTTTCGCCAGAATCGATCGAGGGCGCGACAGTGTTCCATCAACTGTTCGCGACTGGCCCCATCACAAACAGCATCCAGCGCACGGTTGCGAACTGCGGGATCGTCACTGGTGATGATCTCGATCAATTGGCAAGCCTTCGCGTTGACATCAGGAGTCGAATTCATTCTTGACGGCCTCCACGCGAAGCCGAAACCAGCTCCAGCAGATCCGAAAGCACGTCGTCGCGATCCTTGCCCGAAAGGGCCAATGCCAACTGGCTTTTCAACAGGCCGTACTTAACGCCGATGTTGTAGCGAGCGCCAGCGACCCTGAGGGCGAGGTACTGCTCGCGCTGAGCGATGGTGTTGAGTGCCGGTGAAAGCTGAACATTGCCTTCGGTGTTGTTAATGGTTTCTTCGAGCAAATCCATGACGCCGGGGGTCAGCACATGGATCCCAGACATGCACAGATAGTGACTGGCTCTTAAACCGGCAACGATAAGGTCCTGTTCCGCGCGGGTGGGCGTCGGTTTTTCGATGACTGATTTGACTTTGTAGAGATCGTCTCGGTTTCCGGTCTGCGTCGCGCCGATGGTGCCAAAGTACGGCAGCATGTTTTCGCGGGTTTCTTGAACCGCAGACACCATGCAATTTTCTTGGTTGGCAAGGTCCACGATTTGGCGAGCACAGCCTCTGGCTTCGTGACTGATGAAGACATGGTCGCTCACCAGATGCAGAAACGGTTCGTCCTGAACAAAATCTTTGGCGCGGAAGAGGGCATCACCATAGCCGCGAGGATTGGCTTGCTCCACAAACGTCAAGCGTGAACCCCACGGGCCAGCGGCTTTGGAGTAGCTTTCCGAAGTCCCCGGACAAACGATAATGCAAACTTCTTTGATTCCAGCGTCGCTGGCTTCGGCGACGATCAGCTCAAGGGCGCTGCGATGCTGCCCTTGTTGGTCGACGAGCGTTTGAAGAGGTAATGATTTTTGATCCGGTGCAGCGGCGGTAATGACAGCACGACGAATGGTCATGATTTCAGCTTTTGATAGAACAGCGGTATTCGGACATGCCCGAAAACGCTAGTCTAACAAAAGACTGATTTTTTCCACGGCCACCCCTACCGAACCCACGAAAACCATACTGTTCTACTGGCAAAATGGGGGGGCCACGGATCGTCGTTGACGGGATATGCAAATTATTCACAATTTGCGGGTTCCAAACTAACTCTCCAAATTGGTAACCATGAGCTCTCCTATCAATCGCTTGTTCGCATTTGTTGTCTTTGCTATCGCTGGTTTTGTCCTGTGCTGCGGTCCCGCAGGGGCAGCAATGCCAGTGCAAGAGACCCATCCTGAGACGGCAACGGAAGCCGCAGACCACGATGAACACACCGACCACGATCACGCTGATGAGGCTCATCCGACGGCCTCGGCGACGGATGACCATGAGATCGGCAAATCTGACGGAGAGTTTTCCGGAGGCATTGCTGGCCACATCATTACTTTGGTGATGCTGGTGCTGCTTCAAGCCGTGTTGGGTTTGGACAACTTGCTATATATCTCGCTGGAATCGAAACGAGCCCCTGAAGACAAACAGAAGATGGTCCGGGTCTGGGGTATTGGCCTGGCGATCTTTCTGCGGATCTTTCTATTGGTCGTTTTATTGAACCTCGTTGACGCCTTCCAAGACCCGTGGTTTGAAACACCAGAGAATATTCACGGTGTCATCGAAGGTTCTTTCAACCTGCACAGCTTGATCGTTTTGGCCGGTGGCGGGTTTATCTTGTACACCGCCGTGAAAGAAGTCTGGCACATGATCCGTTTAGAGAATGCCGATCATCACGCCGACGCCAAACCCAAATCCGTGGGCATGGTTATCTTCTGGATCGTACTGATGAACGTTGTTTTCTCATTCGATTCGATCCTTAGCGCGATGGCACTGACGAAAAACTATTGGGTGATGACCCTCGCGATCATCATCGGCGGTGTCCTCATGATCGTGCTTTCAGATGCGGTTTCGAACTTCCTGAAAAAGAACCGGATGTACGAAGTCCTTGGATTGTTCATCTTGTTGATCGTGGGCGTGATGTTACTCAGCGAAGGCGGCCACCTCGCCCATCTGAAATTCCTTGGCAATGAAGTCACGGCGATGTCCAAAGCCACGTTTTACTTTGTAATTTCCGTTTTGGTGATTATCGAAATCGTGCAGTCACGGTACCAGAAAAAGCTCTTGACTGAAAAGCACTAAAGAGATGACAGGCCGGCAAATAGCGGGCAGCGGCATTCCATTTGCGATCGGCCGATGGAAACGAGGCAAGCATTTCAACATTTGAGTGACCCAGGTGACAGAATGGGGCGCCTAAAGCGACCTTTTGTCTCCGTTCTGATTCATGGGTGATTCATGGGTGCTTCCCATTGCTTCCGCGGTTTGTTCCTACTTGCTTGTTTGATCGTTGCGTCGGCGAGCGGCCAAGAGACGCAGCTACAACTACCGGATGCTCCCGGAGCATGGCTTAACTCGTCTCCGATTTCTCAAAAGGTAGCATCGGGTTTCAAAGGTGGCATCCGAAAGCCCCGACAGGGGCGACAGCATGTAGCCACGGGTGTCAGCCCGTGGAATTCTGTCGCCGCACACGCAAAAGCCCCGACAGGGGTGACAGCGATTTCCATTTCGGTACGGCTGCCCGCCACGATCGCAACATGCTTGATCACAGGCTGGCCCGGCCGTTTTAATCGATGCTGCGACTTGCTGGCAACGAATTTGCGACGCCCAATCGTAGGCGGAGGTCGAGCTTTGTGTTTGAGACTAACTGCCGGGCCGTTGGCCCTACATGATTTTTGAGGCTCGTTTTCCCAGCCCTTCAGGCTGGGCTAGGCAAACGACCGGGGCTTTGCCCCTTTTGCAAACGCCCGGGGCTTTGCCCTTTTTAGGTTGCCGAAGGCTTTGCCGTCAGATGTCAGATACTCCGGTTTGTGCTGTGGTCTGTGCTGTGGTCTGTGCTGAAAGC
>CAZDZX010000066.1:16043-17145 GCA_964510005.1 uncultured Pirellulaceae bacterium | reverse complement strand
AGAAACCTTCCCCTTGCCGAGCGACCCCAAGGCTGCGGACAAACAGAGTCACGCCAGCGTGAACCAAAGAATGTTCAACTTGCTTGAGCACTTGTTGGCGACGGTCAACATTTTAATCCAGAAAGAACAATAGCCCAAGTTTTCAAACCTTGGGCTATTACTTTGTTCTTAGAAGATTCGTGGCGCCGCCGTTTTGCAACAATGGCATCCCTCGAATCGAGGGAAGGGCGGACTACTTATCCGCTTCCTCTTTCTTCATTTCCTCTTTTTCCATCTTCTTATCAGAACCGGCAGCTGCATCGCCCGGCTTCAGCTCTTTGATGCGAATCTTACGATACATCAACTCCGCCCATTCAGCTTGCAGGCCAATCCGTCCCTTGTTAAGCGGCTTCTCTTCTCCGGATTTCTCTTGCGTGAAATCGAAGGTTTCCAGCACGACGTCGCCGTTGAGAATAAAGGTTGCCTTTTCGCTACCTTGGACACGAAGTTCCATTTCATTCCACTCGCCTTTAGGCTTCTCAACTCCTAGGCTTGTTGGGACAGAACGCCCTTTCTTTCGTGCGCCATCAGCCGAGTATTCCCTGCCATCTCTTGGCGTCTTAGTCCTTAGGTGTCCGCCCAGCACGAACAGATCGCCCGTATGGAAACGGCCTTTATCTCCCTTGCCATGCTTTTTGTCGCCCTTGGATTCGCCAATCTGCATTTCCAGCGACAGCGGCCAGACCTTTTTCAAATTCCCATGAACGTGAAACAACAATCCAGCATCACGATCGTGGGTCTGACGAGGCTTGAATCGCCTGTCGAGCCACTTGTACTCAAGCTTGAGGATGAAGTGGCTGTAATCTTTGTTGGTATTGAGGCAATCGGAACTTGTTTTCTCGTTATCTTTTGCGGTCGCGTAAACGTGAATGGCTTGTTCCTTTTCATTCACCGAAAAGGGCCCCCAGTCTTTTTCGCCTTTGCTGTGAGCCGAGGTCCAGCCTTCAAGGTTCTTGCCATTAAACAGTGAAACAAAACCATCTTCATCGGCGAAGGTGGGAGCGACACACAACAGGACAAACGCGATCGGCAAAGCAAAGAAATTTTTCATGACATTCCAAAG
>CAZDZX010000066.1:0-15943 GCA_964510005.1 uncultured Pirellulaceae bacterium | reverse complement strand
TCAGCAACCTCTTGGTTGGAGAGATGCTCAAAGTGCCGCAAGGCAAGGACCTCTCGATCCATCTCATCCATCTTGTCGAGCGCATCGCGAAGCAAACGAGATCGTTCATCACGAATCGCACCTTGGCTGGGCGAAGTCATGTTGCCGATCAAACTCACCACAATCGACGACGACGTTACCGAATTGCAATTCATGGAAACCTCTCGACCGGCATCCCTTTTTTGAGCACCGAGATGTTGTCGATGGTACTCGACACTTTTGGTGGGGTTGGCAAAGCCAATAGAAACAATCGCCCCATCAAGGTACCTCTGCCATGCCACAGTGTGTTGGCGCCTCCGACATTTGGTAACCAAGCGAACAATTTGGTAACCAAGCAAACAAAAAAGCGACAGAAGGTTCTTGGCCAAGAAAGAAGTGGCAACGGCGGCGCGACTATTCGCCTGTATTCGCCGAACCGCTCAGCGTGGTAATGGCGGACCAACTTCCACTGGCGGTTTGCGCCCCAACAAAGATGGTCAACTCGCATTGCCAAACAACAAATCGCTGCCCTTAAGATGTCGCAACCGGCACAAGATTTGTCGAATGATCGAACGCGACACTCAGGCGTCGATCAGACCGTTTTGCAGGTGATAAACTGTGACTTCAATGGCGATAATGCACTTGCTAAACGCGGATTTAAAAAATTTGCGGAAGAATTTGAAAAACGATATCGCCAGAAATCTCCAAGACCTCTTAGAATGTGCCGCTTCGGTTCCCGGCGACGACATCAATGCGGAGCAAGGCGGACCTTCTGGAGAGTCCGGCAAGGCGATCACGCCGCCGCACGAGACGTCTCTCTGGGAGGACCGCCTCCTCCTCCGCCGCGTCTAAAACCTTACCGACGCGAGCCCGCTTTCAGAATCGAATCCCCGTAAACCCGCACTAGGGCTTGGCGAACCGTATTCGCAAAAAGCTTGTTGCCAAGATCGTTGGGGTGCAGACCGTCATCGCTGTATCGCCAAGACGGGTCCAGCCAAATACCTGGCGGCAAGAATTTGCTATTGAAAACGAAACTCCGAATCAGCGAATCGTCGATCAACTGCAAATCATATTTGGCAGCCAGTTCCCGCTCCAATCCATGGTAGGGATCTGAAATAAAACCTCGCGGTATCTCCACCAAGATGACGGCAATTTGCTGATCCAGAAACGACTCAATTAAAAACTCAAGGTTCTTCTTCGTCGCCGCCCGCGGGCTGTTGTCAGCATTGTGATCATGTCCCCCCAGTTCGATCACGACCAACTGCGGATTCTTCGACAGGATATCGGGAATCATGGCGATGCCCTCAGCGGTTTTGATTCCGTTGACACCAAAATCTTCCACCGGAACCGAGATCAATTCCTGCAAGTCTTGCGGATATCCATAATCGGTCAGCGAATCCCCCAGGCAGGCAATCGGTCGGCTATCCAAAACAGGATGCTGTGAAGTATTGGCAGCAAACCACCGCACAGCACCATAGACGGCAGCGACGCTCAGCAGGGTCACCGCCCAGATCGCGATTTGTGTTGACCCAATCTTCTGCGACCCCGACCGCCGCTTCCTCCAGTCAACAAGCGCAGCGACAACAAACACGGCGGCAAAAATCCAGAACTCAAGGGTATAGCCGGGTTGCTTGACCGCCACGATCAACACACATCCCAGCAGCCATGGCCACATTCGTTTACTGCGTTGTAACGCCACCAGAGCCAAAACCGCCCAACCGACGATCATCCAATGCAGATGTTCAGGAAAAACGATTAGCGAGCCAACCACCAGTCCGATCAGGGCAACGATCGCAGCAATTCGTTTCATCTACAGACAACCTGAGCAGGACTCGAGAATCGTTAGCGCTTCAAAACATGATTCAATTACAGAACCATGCAGACCATCAACACGGTAATCGCGCCGTTGTTGATGGCGTGCATACACATCGAAGCCCACAGCGAGTCACGCCACTCGCGGGCAAGTGAGAAACTGAGAGCCAATGTCGCCAGCAGCGGAATGGCTACAAAGCCCTGTGGATGAATCGCCGCAAACACGAACCCGTTGAACAGCCCCGAAAAAAGAACGCTGAACAGGCGAGTCTTCCCCGCCGTTAACTCGCGGAGATGCCGATACAGAACGCCCCGAAAGAACGTTTCCTCCACGATCGGTGCCGCCACACAAGCCATCACGACGACAAACATGATGTCAACAAAACCAGCCTCCGAGAGCATCTCTTGAATCGGATGCCCCGCCGCCACGCTGGTTCCAAATTCCTTCTCTGCACTCAACAGCGAAGCGAGAAAGGAAAGGCCCGCCGCCAATCCACCCGCAATGATCATCAATGGCAACCCGGCAACATAAGTCAGCGGACTTAACAGAGTTTCTTTAAGCGGAGACTTCGTTTTCCAGCCGATGTCCTGCAACACCTGCGAAAAGGGAATGCCACGGAACACCGGCCAGCCCAATGCGACCAACGAACCCCAGAAAAAGAGCAGCGAAAAGATCTTTTCGCCGATTCCAGCAATCTCGACTCCCACGAAGCGAAGCCCAAGGGCCGTCAATTGAGGCAGGACAAAAAACACAAACATCCAAACCGCAAACGTTTCAATGTAAATGTTTAGACCATGCCCCCGTGCCTTGAACAGCGGACGCAGTTTGGCGGTGCTGAACATGATCGAAAGCGTGACTAACGCAACAAAGCCGGCGAACATGGAACAGCCTACCGTCAGCCCAAACAAGGTCGCGACGATAAATTTGATACGGCTCTCTCCAATCATCGCCTTGCGGGCCGCCGTCTGCGAAGTCCCCTCGGGAACCAAAGCCAGCTCGCCAATCCATCCTAGTTTCTCTGCCAACAACGCCTGCTCTTCGTCGGTCAGGTGATCCGATTCAAAATTCCCGGCTTGCTGCTCTTCGATCAATCGCCCAACACAGTCTCTCAACTGCTCCTGTTCTTCAGTGGGTTCAAATTCGGCGGCCACGGCCTGCTTATCCAGATCTTCCAATTCTTCGGCTGCAGCATCGCTTCCCTGATTCTCATTCACCAACAATACAAAACACAATCGCTGCTCGTAGGTGCCCGCGTTCAATTGGGCTGGAACCTGCGTGGCGGGGTTGACGGGTCGGGGCTCGCTCTGGTCACTGCTGGATTCATCATCGATATTTTCAGGTTCGCCATCGCCGTCTTCAGCGCTGTTCGCAGCAGCACTATCTGCCGCTGATGGATCTGAGTCCGCTTCTGCACCATCGGAATCGTCGCCGCCAGTCGGTTCGACAGAGGGCGCCAACCCTTCAAGCAATGCCTTTTGTCCAACAGTGACCTTTCCTTGCATCTGCACCTCAAACAGATCGCCTACGGTTGCGACGGTGCGCGTGCCCTCACCTTGCCGAGCCATCGCTGTCAGCGAGACCATGGCGATGGTCATCAACACAATCAATACCCACGACACCTTCCCAGACAGAGACAGTTTTTCCCTGACGGAAGGCAATTCCTCTGCCACATCGACCGTTTTTTCATCCGGCACCAAGGAGGCCAAGGGCGCTTCCCATACGTTTTCTGAGTCGTTGTCTGTCACGGATCAATGCACAAATAAGAGAAAGGTTGTAACGATGCCACCCAGAAGGATATCCCACGGTTGAGCATTCAAGCCAAAGATTCCAGCTCTTCCCAGCGAGCAAAGGCAATTTCCAGATCGGATTGCAGTGAATTTACCTTTTCCTGAGCCGAAGCGATCTCAGCACCCGACTTTTTGTAAAAGTCCGGATCGGCCATCGATTCGTGAATCGTCACCAGCCCCGCTTCCAACGATTCAATCTTTTGCGGCAACGACTCCAACTCACGCTTCTCTTTGTAACTCAATTTACGCTTGGCTTCGGGTGCGGCCGCGGCAGCCGGTTCGGCGGTCTTGGCTTTTTTAACGCTCCTGCCCGCGGCTTTTTTCACCGGTGCAACTTGCTCTGCGGCCGTCGGGGACTGACGCAGCCAGTCATCGTATCCGCCGGCGTACTCCTTCAACCCATCCGGTTCGAACACGATCGAACTGCTAACGACATTGTTCAGAAACTGGCGGTCGTGACTGACAATCAAAACCGTCCCGGCAAACTCAACGAGCTTGCTCTCCAGCAGCTCCAGCGTCTCTGTATCGAGATCATTGGTGGGCTCGTCCATCACGATCACATTCGCGGGTTTGGAAAACAGCTTCGCCAACAGGATCCGGTTTCGCTCTCCTCCGGAAAGGAATTTGACTTCGGTTCGAGCTCGCGCGGGTTCGAACAGAAAATCTGCCAGATAGCCCAACACGTGCATCGGATTGCCATTGATCAGCAATCGATCTGAGCCTTCGCCGACATTGTCGATCACCGTCGCTTCGGGATCCAGCTGCGATTTCAATTGATCGAAGTAAGCGATTTCGAGATTGGTACCCAGCTTCATTTTCCCGGACGTCGGTTCGAGCTCGCCCAGCATGACCTTCAGCAAGGTGGATTTCCCGATACCATTGGGACCAATGATGCCGACTTTGTCGCCACGCATAATCGACGTCGTAAAATTCTCGAAGGACGGTTCGCAGTTATCGTAGGAAAACGAAACGTCTTCCATGTCGATGGTCAAGTTTCCACTGCGTTGGGCCTGCTGGATATTCAAGCGTGAGGTACCGACTTTGGAGCGCCGTTCCTGAAACTGAGTTCGCATCGCCTTGAGGGCGCGTACGCGGCCTTCGTTGCGGGTCCGCCGAGCCTTGATGCCTTTGCGAATCCACGCCTCCTCTTCGGCCAACCGTTTATCGAACAGAGCATTTTGTTTGTCTTCGGCTTCCAGAGCCTGCTGTTTCCGTTTTAGAAACGTTTGATAGTCACAACTCCAGTCAAAGATCCGCCCGCGATCGATTTCCAAAATCCGCTTGGCCAGCGACTGCAAAAACGCGCGATCGTGAGTCACAAACAATACGGTTGCCGGATAGCTCACAAGGAACTTCTCCAGCCACGCGATCGCCGGGATGTCCAAGTGGTTCGTCGGCTCATCCAGCAGCAGCACGTCGGGTTCGACGACGATGGCCTTGGCCAGCAACACGCGGCGCTTCATTCCTGCCGACAACGTTTCAAACCGGGCCTCGGGTTCCAGCAGCATCCGGGAGATGACTTGTTCGGCTTTCGTTTCCTGCTCCCACAACTCGAGGGACTGTCCGTCGGGGCTGCCACCGGCGAAGGCCTGCATCACCATTTCTTGAACGGTACCGTTTTGGTCCGTGGGAACGTACTGAGACAGTTGACTGATGCGAACACCGGGTGTCACGATGATCCGCCCATCATCGGGTTGGACTTCGCCGCCAAGCATCTTCAGCAGTGTGGTTTTTCCAGCGCCATTGCGGCCCAACAGTCCGATCTTCTGACCGGCATCGATCGTACAGCTAACTCCATCCAGCAGGGCAGGACCGCGGAAGCGAATAGAAACATCATCAACAGTAATCAGCGGCATTTTTTCAAATCAAAGGAGTGTATAGAAACGGATAATCTGCAGCGTGGTTGGCTGGGCAACGCGGCTATAGAGCATGATCAATGGTGCGACAACTACGAAGCCTGCTTTTCATCGACGGAGCGATCCCAGAAGGCAATGAAGAAAAACAGCAGGACTCCAGCGGCAAATATGGCCGGGACGTACCAAAACATGGAGAAGTCCAAAACTCCGTCTTCGGTATAGCGAGTCCCCAACCAGCCAAACGCTTGGGCCCCGATCCCCAGCCCCAATCCTTGCGTGAGCATCACGATCAGAGACTGAGCCTGACCCCGGTTTTCCGGTTTCGCTTTTTTGTCGGTGTAGATCATGCCCGTCACAAAGAAGAAGTCGTAGCAGATCCCGTGCAACAGAATCCCCAAAAAGACAGGAGCGGTTACTAGGATGCCCTCTTGGCCAAAGGCGAACCCCCAGAGCCCATAGCGTAGCACCCACGCCAACATCCCGATCAGCAGCATGTTTTTGACGCCCAATCGCGCGAAGCAAAATGGCATGATCAGCATGAACAGAATTTCGCTCATCTGACCGGTACTCATCGCACCGGTGGTGGACCCAAACAGCTTAATCTCCATCGAATCCACGAAGCCGTAGCCGTTGGCGTAGTAGCCCGCCAATGGAATGCAGATCAAAAAAGAAGCCAATGCGAACATCAGGAAAGGCACGTTCTTCAACATCGACCAAGCATCGACGCCCAACACTTTGCCAATCGAGATCGGTTCGCCCTTCGCCGGCGGTTTCGTTCGCGGCAGGGTCAAGCAATACACTCCTAAAATCACCGACGCAATCGCGGCGGCCCAAAAAATGTACTTGGAGTTATCCGTGTAGATATTTGTTTCACGGCCACCGGTCACCAATCGGGTTCCCCACATGACCCAGTTACCAACAATCCAACCGATCGTTCCCAGCACACGCACGACGGGGAATTCTTTTTCCCCATTGGAGAGGTGCTTGAAAGAAAGGCTGGCCGTCAAACCGAGCGTCGGCATGAAGCAAATCATGTAAGCCAACAGGCACAGAATCATCGGATGCGTAAACTGCCCGAAGGAACCTACCGGGGCTCCCTCCGACGCCAAAGTCGGCGTCAGGAAAAGCAGACCCGCGCCCACTAGGTTGAGGATCGCCAACACCCATTCCGTGTTTAACAAACGGTCAGCGACCAACCCCAGCGTCAGCGGCGCGATCAAGGCTGCAATGGGAGCCACCGTGTAGGCGGCGGCAATGTAGCCCGACATGCCGCTCTCTGTTAGGAAACCGTTCATCGACACATACCATGCGCCCCATACAAAGAACTGGAGGAACATCATGATCGCCAATCGAACGATCAGTACTACAGATGATTTCGATGCCGGTGCCAATGTTTGCGTTGTGGCCGAACCCTCGGATCCGGTTTCAGGCGAAGCATGCGAATTGTTTTTTTTATCTGACATATGCCTTCGATGGGTCTCAATGCGATTGATGGAAGGAAGCTGGCTTCCAGCTTCAGGCGCTTTCGTTCCACTATCCTATTTCAACTGAGACAAAGACTGAAGACGGTGCCGATTGAAATCTCAGGATACGGAGACTCAACCGTTCAAACCCGAGACATAGTCCCGCACGATCGAGTTGGTGGAATTCTGGAACACCTCTTCAACACTTCCCTGTTGAATGACTTTGCCGACGCCATCGCTGGCCCAGAACACCGCCACCCGATCCGCCACTCGACGCGCTTGAGCCAGATTGTGAGTCACGATCGCGATCGTGTAACTGCCTCGCAAACGCAAAATCAACTCTTCGACCCGCGACGAAGCTTTGGGATCCAAGGCACTGCAAGGTTCGTCCATCAACAGAACTTTGGGCTTCAAGGCGATGGCCCGCGCGATACACAACCGCTGCTGCTGACCGCCCGAAAGCTCCAACGCACTGTGCCGCAAGCGATCCTTGACCTCGTCCCACAAACCGACATCCTGCAACACCGTTTCGGTGATCTGTTTCAATTGCTCGC
Organism: uncultured Pirellulaceae bacterium; assembly: GCA_964510005.1. GTDB lineage: Bacteria > Planctomycetota > Planctomycetia > Pirellulales > Pirellulaceae > Mariniblastus. The sequence goes on along the minus strand of CAZDZX010000066.1, from coordinate 8,452 downwards.
GGTCCCGCTGCCCGTGCTCCCGCAGAGCCAAGTGGATGTTCTTTTCGATCGACATCGGAAACGGGTTGGGGCGCTGAAAAATCATCCCCACACATTTTCTCAAATCGGTCACCTTGTAACCCGGCGCGTGAATGTCGCAGCAATCAAACAGCACTTTGCCACTAATGGAAGCGCCCGGCAACATATCCGTCATGCGATTGATTGCGGCTAAAAACGATGACTTACCGCAACCCGATGGCCCCACAATGGCGGTAACTTTTCCCAGCTCGAAGTCCAAGTCAACATCTTTCACGGCCAGATTGCCGCCGTAGTAAACTCTCAATCCTTCCGTTCGGATCATGAGGTAACCCCCTGTAAAATGCGGACTTTCGATTCTGAAGCGCCGGCCAACCGAGTCAACACAGACGTCACCACCGCAATCAAAAACAACATCGCCACCAACACCACCGCGCTGGCGTTGGCGTTGGGACTTCCACCGGTCACGTTTGCCAACTCAAAAATATGAATACTAAGCGATCTTCCTGAATCCCAGACAGAACGAGGCATCCGAATTTCGTATCCGGAAGTAAACAGCAGGGCCGCCGTTTCCGCTAAAGCGCGACCGATCCCCAACACTAACCCCTTGGCAACCGATGGCATCGCATGGGGCAAAATAATTCGAAACAACATCGTTGATTTACTGACCCCCAGCGCCGTGGCCCCCATTCGATACTCGTTGGGTACCGTCACAATTCCCTCTCGGGTAATCCGGATCAGGATCGGCAGCACCATGCAGGCCAACGTCAATCCGCCCGCCATAATCGAATACCCCATGCCCAGCAGTTGGCAAAACAATGCGTTCCCAAACAATCCAAACACAATCGAGGGAACCGAAGCCAACAAGTCGATCGATCGTTCCGACCAGCGGCTTATCCGCGGGCTCTTTCGAGAAAATTCCGCCAGCCAAATCGCCGTTCCCAGTCCTAGGGGAACGCTAACACTCAGACAAACCAAAACGATCAAAAAGGTGGACACCACAATCGGAAAGATTCCGCCCGCCAGCACATTTCCATCCGGCATCGACTCAAACAAGAACCCCCAACTCACGTGGCCAATTCCAGCGGCCAAGGTTTTCCACAGCAACGACAGCGCGCCGCCACAAATGACGGCCACAGAAATCACGGCGAACGCGAGGGAGCAAAAATCGGCTATCTTCTGGCGTGTCATGATCGGCGCGCCTCACGGTCTTGGAACAGAAAACCATGCAGCATCATCAGCAACGCCACCACAACCAGCAGCAACAATGCACTGACATATAACGACGATCGATGCAGGCCGTCCGCGTCACCCATCTCCATGGCGATATTGACCGTCAATGTTCGCACGGAGGAAAAAATGCTTTCGGGTAAAACTGGAACGTTCCCACAAACCATCAGCACCACCATCGTTTCTCCGATCGCGCGGGCGACTTGCAGAATGATGCCCGCAAACAGGCCTCGGCGAGCCGCCGGAATCATGACCTGCCACATGATCGCTCGTTTTCCAAAACCCAGCGCCGCAGCCGCGCGGATCTGAGAAGGGTCGACCGCAATCAGCGCCGCATCGGCGGCCACCGCCACGATCGGCAACGTCATAATCGAAAGCACTAGAATACCGGCCAGCATACCTTGGCCTTGGCCTGTCGAACTGATTTGCTGAATCGCAGGGATCACTACCGTGATGCCCCACAGTCCATAGACCACCGATGGAATCCCGGCCAGCACTTCTAACATTCGGCGAAAGCACCAGCCGACCTTGCGAGGCGCATAGCAATGCAAAAAGATCGCCGACCCCAAACCCAAGGGCGCTGTGATCAACAGGCTGCCGGCCACCACCAACAATGAAACAACCAGCATCGGAATTAACCAATACTGGTCTTCTGTAGGGTGCCACGAGTCGTCCAACACAAATCGGTGAGGACCGATTCCGGAAAACGCGGCGAATGATTCAAGACAAACGAACCACATCACCAAGAACACAATTCCGGCAGAGATGCCAACGCAGCTGCGCAGCATGGCGACTAAGAATTTGTCTCGGTTCATGGTGGTACGTCAATGATCTCGAAGGATCACTCAGTTTCCGGTTCCCGTATGGGAGGAACATAACCCAACCCCTCTGCGAAACTGTCAATGACGGACGAGTTGGAAAACTGCAGAAAGGACTTCATCAGGCGATTGCTACTACCCGATCGTGCGATCAGGATAAGCGGGCGAGCTAAAGGATAGCCTCCCTTGCGAACCGTTTCCTTCGTGGCGGCAGTGCCTTCGAGGGGCAAAAGCTTCAACGGCTCGCCGTTATCGGCAGCATATTGAGCGGCGCCGATTGATGTGTAAGTGATCGCGTTTTTGTTCGTGGATACCGTCTTGATCGACTGCTGAGTTTCTCCATCGATCACGTCGGGTTTGAATTCGCTCTTTTTCAAATTCAAATATTTGGCGACAAGATCTAACTCGCTACGACCTGCGGCTCGGTTGGAAACAACGATCGGAGCATCGGGACCGCCAAAGGCTTTCCAATTGTCGACGGCACCTGAATAGATCTTCGCCAGTTGCTTTCGGGAAAGTTCTGAAACGGGGTTGTCGGTGTGAATCACAAACGCAACGCCATCCCAAGCCACGATGACTTCTTCGACACCATCGGTTTCATCGGGTTTGAGAGCGCGACTGGCCATGCCGATATCAGCCACACCTGAACGAGCATCGCGAATTCCGCGACCGGATCCGCCAGATTGGACTTCGACGCGAACGCCGGGATGCTCCTCTTCGAACTTCCGCCCGACCTGAGCGATCATTGGAGCAAGTGTACTGGAACCTGTAATCGTAAGTTTCTCTGTCGTGGTCGTCTCGCCACAACCAACATTCAACAGCACTGCGATTAGCAATGCACCCAACTGGCGAATTTGTCTCGAATTCAACGTTTCATCCTTCTACTTGAACGATATCTTGCAACAACCCAGATTGATGGCCTTTCCTTGACTACGTCCCTGGATATTTTCGACGATCGAATACCGCATTTGCTTACCTTGCCGTTCAGTTTCCACCAAACCGGCCTCCCGAAGCACACGCAAGTGATGCGAAAGCAGTGACTGCTCAATCCCCAAAGATTCGTTGATCTCACCGACGACTTTGGGGCCTTTGAGAAGCTGCTCAACGACCGCCAACCGGGTTTCGTCAGCCAGCACCTTCAGGATGCTCGCACACGTCTCAGATTGGACCGTCAATTCAGAACTCACAGGCACACTTACATGAATGGATATTCAATTGATCCACCCATTCATAGGCTAACTGTCACCCGCTGTCAAAGTCGAATACCCAAGTGTCACGCCTCTCTGTCAACAATTTCCCCGCTGGATCGGTTTGAGGCTTGGATTGGTGACTTGAGGCACCCTTCAACCGCCAAATTACCTCCCGTCAAAGGCCTAAATCCGGGCTGCAAAAACCTCCCGGACTGCGCAAACTGACCATTGTGACGATCATGCCTGTCGTGAGAGAGATACGCGGTTTTTGCAGTGCGAAAGCGAGCTGGCCGCAATTTATTTCTCGATCGGTCGAGAATTGCACACAATATTCGCTACCCTCAGCAGAATAGCCTGCCCCACGTTTGACCCAAGGGGATGTGAAAGCCGTTGTTTCAAATGACGATTTTCCGTATCCGGTATCGCCAGACATCGGAAAGCTACCCGCGGAGCCTGAACTGCTGCCAGTTCAGCGACGTGTCATCGAAGTTATTATTCCCTGAACCCTCGTTCTGCGAAATGAAAAAAAACTCCAACGACCATCAACCGACCATCGATTCGATCGCGAATTATCTGAACTATACGCTGTCGCTTCCGGAGCGCACCGTCCGCAGCACCGCCGCAGTGCTTGGTGGATTGGCGCGCGAGTCGGTTCAAGTGTTGGTCCCGACTGCGTTTCAGGATTCGAAAACCTACCGCACCTTCGTCAAACAAATGCTGGATATGGTGGCCCACGACGTAGGCGGCGTTGAGCGAGAGGAAGGCGCGGCGGCAGACGAAACTCAAGTCGAAGGTTACGTCGCCAAAAAAACAGTGGGCTCCTTCATCGACATCGCGGGCATGGCGACGCTGCATGTTTCGCCGTTGACGATCCTCGCGATCGTCAGCGACATGGCCTACGGTTCCAACGCCTACCTGAAAGAACTGGCCGGTGAGTTAAAAAAGGAAGGCGTCATCGATCCCGATTCGACGATCGATCACGCCGCAGATTTACTGGAAGCCGTCGGCAAAGCTTCTGGAGATACGGCCGACCGTTTCGACCGACCCCCACTCTCGATCGAAGGACTTCGCCAGACCATCGAAGAGACTCGCGAATCGGTGGGCAGCATCGATCCCACCAAAATTCTCCCCGAGGCTGAGCTCAACCGACTGTGGGGCGAGATGCAAGGCATGGCCGAAAAGCAAAACGTTGGAATTTTTGCCGTGTCCAGTGCCATGACGATGTACACGCTCGATCAAGTCGCCACTGCCAGCAAAGGGGCTCTCACCACCATCCGCGTGACGGGTCAAATTCTTGATCGCGAGATCGTCGATCATTACTGGGCGGGGCTACAAAAAGTCCACCAAGAAGGCATCTACAAAATGTTGGCAACGGCCAGCCAGCCCTACATCGAAGCGGTCTGGCTAAATTTCTCAGACGATCGGGAAACGATCACCGAAGGCGTTCTCTCTGGCAAGCTGATCGGGAAGGCGTGGGATGGCTTCAAAGACTGGCTTGGCGGCGTTGAGGAAGAATAGCCAAGCAGAACCCGAGGGATTTTCGGAGATCCCTTCGAATTTTGGAGATTGTGGTGCCGCCAACAGAAACCACCAACAGGAAATCCCGTTCGTGGGCCCGTCTTAACCGGCGCACTAATCCAGCGAGTCCAGCATCTGGGTCATCTCGCCGGCGGCATGCAAATCATTTTGCTTTTGGGCCTCGGAAATCCCTTGTGTCAGGATGGCTTTGGCATCTTCAATTTCGTCCTGCATTTCCAGCACTTGGCCGGCCATGAAAAAGGCGGGCACATGAGGCGGATCCTCCTTCGTCAGTTCAAGGAAAATCCCCACGCTGCGATCCAGTTGATTCTCGCCTCGCAATTCCATCGCCAACGCGTAGCGCAGAAACGTGTCCTCCGGCGAATCTTTCAACATCGCTTCAATTTTCTCAAGCCGTGACATCTAAGGCACCTTCTACTGTTTTCTGTTAAGTCGTTTCAAAATGTCCGCCGCTTTCTGTCGAATTCGCGGATCCTCATGGCTGGCTTGGAGATTCGCCAGCGCCTTTTTTGCCGAAGGACTTCCGGCAAGTTCTAAAGCTAACAAAATGCGAATCGCACGTCGGCCTTCAAAGGACGCGAAGTACGATTTTGAAGTCTTCGTTTCCAAAATCTTATCAATTCGCCACTCCGCTTCAGAGCTGCATTGTTTGCGGACGTCCAACAAGCGGCCTCGAATATCATTCACCATCCCCGACAACCGTCGAGTGGCTTTTTCGCGAACTTGGAAATTTTTGTCGTCAAGTTCCTTGATGAGTTGTTCGGCAACCAAATTCGGCCGCTTTAAATCCAGCTCCGCAATCAACAGGCCGGCTAATTTAGGATCCGCATCGAGGTGGCGGTAAAGTTTGTTTGTGGCTTGCAACGATGGACCGACATTCTTGCTGCCCAAATCCTTCAAGACCTCTGACAACGTGAAATCAGCATCCATTTCAATTTCTGGAAACAACACTTTGTTGACGTCCCAAAACACAACCGAACGGTCTCGGGTCCCCGAAGAACAGGTCGCCATGCAGAGAAACTCGGGCGAAGCAGTGATGGCGTTGATCCGATCAAGATGTCCTGAAAACACCGCCGCGATCTGCAAGGTCGTTAGGTCCCAGATCACGACCTGCATTTTGCGGTCGATCGCATAGATGAAACGCCCATCCCTAGAGAAATCGGCATCGATGTAATTCGTGTTGCCCTCCAAAACAAAGCGGCTGGGATTATCTAAGTCCCATAATTCAATCGTGGACTGGTTGGGAAGCACGTTCATCATCGTTCGATCATTCGAAAGCTTCACCAACCGCAGCCGCGATTTAATCTTGAGGGGCTTGTGAACTCCTTTCTGCAAGTCATGCAATTCGTAGCTTTTTCCGTCAGAAAAAAGAGACAGCGTTCCATTGTGATTGATGGCGCGAGACCCGGCTCTGCTACCCACAAGGCCCGTCGGAATCGTGCGACCGGATTTGTCATTGGGCAGAGGCCACGGATACGACACGGATTTTTGCGATCGTGTAATCACGAAACCGGGGCGATCAAGCTGAGCGGCAACATGGTTTGCTGAAACGCCCAACGAATCGCCAAGCTTTCCGGTTTGGGTCAGCCACGTCGACACACCTCGCGTCGACAACACGATGATCGCGGAATCGTCAGGAGCAAATGCGACTCTTTTTACATCTTTCGATTCCGCAATCGACTGCAGCTTCTTTTCCTTGAGATTCAAAAAATGAATTCGATGGCGGTGGTCCTTGATCGCCAACAGGTTTCCGCTGTGGGAAAATTCGAGATCAACAAAACCCGGCAGATCAAAATCTCCTTTCGGAGCCCCCAACCGCCACCGAGCATTTTCAGGAATATCCTGCTGCTGCCACTCGAAGCGATCCGACTCTTTCTCCTGCCCGGAAACGAGACTGGGCCCGCTGGTAAACCCATAGGCTGCCAGCAATACAACGAGAAACAGGATTTGAATTTTGTTGTCTGGAACCACGCATTTGCTCACGAAGCCATTTTTCATATCGCACGCGTTGTTTATACTTGAGGGATGTCAACACGCCAAAAAAGATGGCAAACTCGCATCATCATCATACTCGCTGGAGTATGCCTCGGGTGCATTGCCCGCATTGTCTTTCCACCCAAGGTGGAAAACTCAATGCCCACACGGGAGTTCAAATACCCTCTCAAACAGTCATTGCCGGAACAAACGAGCATCCTGCGGGCAAAAGAAACTGGCGGTATTTTAAATAGCCCCGAATATACCAGCGAACGGGCAAATCAGAGTCCGTTATAATTTTGTCAACGAATCTGTTGACTTCAACAGCGCCACCCGCGATTTCCTGCTAAGCAACTTGTATTGAACCAGAATGTCGCCCAGGTCTAGGGTTAATTGAGGCAACCATGCTGCCACCGGAAAATACGAGCCCCTCTCCTGAAAGCGATCCGCTTTCGCCTCCAAAATCTTTGGAACCCGCTCCGAGCGAACTCACTTCGAAACCTTCGGAACCATCACCGCCACCGGAACCCCAAACGCCTTCACAACCTGCCCCCGCCGTGGCGCCGCCGCGATCGTCGTCTTCGCTATCCCTCCTGCTGCTGTTGGCCAGTCTTTTCTTTTTGGCGTTCTGGTTTGTGGGCCCAAAGATTGTCGAAGAGTACCAATATGCCGCCACCAAGGGCCGACTGCGGGCTGAGTACGAAAATGCCGTTGTCATCCTTGATGACGATCCGCTGAAAAAAGTCTCCATGACCTCTCGGTTGATCGCCCACCGCGTCAAACCCAGTGTTGTCAGCATCTTGACTCAGAAAGAAGGAGAATCCGTCCGAGACCAGAACGGCAACCTGCGAATTTTTGGAGGACCGGTCGAGGGATTCGGCTCCGGCGTGATCGTCTCCACCGACGGCTATATCGTCACCAATGCACATGTTGTCGACCAAGCCCTCAAAACCACGGTCCAGTTACATGATCGCAGGCAATACACCGCAGTGATCATCGGACGTGATCGAATCAGCGATATTGCCGTGCTGAAAATTGAGGCCGACGATTTGATCCCAGGCGTCTGGGGAGACAGCGATTTGCTGGACGTAGGATCGATTGTGTGGGCCGTCGGCAGTCCTTACCGTTATCAACAAACGGTCACATCGGGAATCATCAGCGCCAAAGATCGCGCGGGCAACGAGAATCCCAACGGAGGTGGGGGACGCGCCCAAAGCCTGTTGCAAACCGATGCCGCCGTCAATCCGGGAAACAGTGGCGGCCCGCTGGTCAATTCAAGCGGCAACATTGTGGGAATCAACACGTCGATCTTTGGCAAGACATTCCAAGGGATTAGTTTCGCTGTGCCCAGCTCAACAGCCAGATTTGTTTATGAGCAGATTCGTGAAAATGGCAAAGTCACGCGGGGATACCTAGGGGTGGTTCCGCTAGAGGTTCAGCATTTCCACGCCATTGATTTAAGTCTACCGGATTTGGATGGTGCCCTTCTCTCGCACGTCGAACCCAATTCACCCGCGTGGCTCGCTGGACTGCGACCTCGCGATGTTGTGCGGACTTGGAATGGCGACCCCATCCCTAACTACAACTCAGTTTTCCGACTCGCCGAGATGTCGCCGCCGGGGTCGCAGGTTGACGTCACTCTGATTCGTGACGGCAGCGAGCAGCAAGCACAGATCACTATTGGCC
>CAZDZX010000065.1:2980-17395 GCA_964510005.1 uncultured Pirellulaceae bacterium | reverse complement strand
AAGCTATTCCCCAACTGAGCGGCAAGGCACTAGCCGAATGGCACTTACTTTAGGCCTGAGGCGACAAGCAATGTTTGTAGTACCGCCTTTTTAGGCCAATGCGGGGTGAGTCGTCCGCAGGATCGATTCTGGCCCGCGTGCTTGCATTGCTGGCGTCCCTCGGGACGCATAATGTTGGTGGGCCACTGAAACCTCGGGTTAAATAAAACCCGAAGCTAATTGCTTTTGTCCCGCCGGGACATTTCAAGGCCACTTCGTGGCGACAATCCAAAGTAAGTGCCATTGGGTTAGCGCCTTGCCGCTCATCCATTTGGGAACGCGAACAATCAAAGCACCGCCCGCAATCGCTCTGGATTGGAGTGTTCGGATTGACGTCGGTCCATTATCTTCAGGGTATGGATACGGAAGATGGAAATCCGGAATTGGAGGAGCAATTCGAAAACGAATTCTCCCTCGAAATGCTCAGCGAAGCTTACGCCGAAGTCATGCGGTCGCAGGAGGACGATGCAACTCCCGGCAATGATTCGGCGGATGGCGATGGCAAGCGTGGTGAACTGATCGCCGACAAGCTCGCTCGCGAAGCCGACGAAGAATCCGAACCCGACATTGACGATGACGACGCGGCCGAATCTGAAGCGGTCGTCGATGATGATGCGGCTTGCCCCGTGACGCCAGAGTCCATCGTTGAATCCATCTTGTTTGTGGGTTGCCCGCGCGGGGAGCAGCTAACGGCAAAGAAAATTGCCGCCGTGATTCGGGATGTTAGCCCTAAAGAAATTCAAACCATCGTCCAGTCGCTGAACGAAAAATACGAGCGAGACAATCGTGCTTGGCGTATCGAAATCGGTGAGGAGGAACTGAAAATGAAGATCGCTGACGATCTGGTCGAATTGCAAAATGAATTCCACGGCAGAAACCGAGAGGCATCGCTCTCCCAAGGAGCAATCGATGTGCTTTCGTTGGTCGCCTACCAGCAACCAATCTCCCGCGAAGAAATTGAAGGTTCTCGCGAGAAGGCTTCTGCGGGAATCATTCGCCAGCTGCTCCAGCGAAACTTAATCGTTGAAGTCGCTTCGGAAAAAGGCAAGCGTGGAAAAAGCTACCAGACCAGCGATCGATTTTTGAGTTTATTCGGCCTCGATTCAGTCGATGAACTACCCCACAGTCAGCCTGTCGAATTCGATGATTTTTAGCAGCCCATAATTACCTAAAGTGCCCTGTCGGAGCCATTTGTTGCGGCGGGGCCTCGATTTTCGAATCTGCTCTACCTCCCCCGTGCAACGAGTGAGATGGATTGGCTAAGATCGATCTTCCCTCACCTTTCCCTTGAACCCTCAACGAGGTCATCACATTGAAATTCGGCTTCTATTCTTGCATGTCCGGGATGCCTTGGGGCGGTAGTGAAGTCCTGTGGTACAAGGCCGCGTCGCGGCTGCAGGACCAAGGGCACAAAGTTGCGATCAACTACAAGTGGTGGCCGCGGAAAGCAAGTCAGCTTGAAGAGCTCGAATCCAGAGGCGCTGAGCTGCACCTGCGCTACACGCAGCATCCGAAATGGAAGCAGTTTCTGGGGCCGTTTGGTGTGGTCGACGAATCGCCCGAAAAATGGATCGCAGATACGAAGCCCGATGCGGTTCTGGTGACGCTGGGCTACCATCCGGATCCCATTCAAGTCGCCGACGCGTGTATTGAAAACAAAATCCCCTACGCCATCAACTTGCAATGCGCCAGTTCGTTTTCTTTTATTCCCGGAGCAAAGGTTGAGATGTATCAGCGATGGTACACCCACGCCAAAAAGGTCCTCTTTGTCTCCCAAGAGAACCAAGAGAAACTGGAAACCAATATTGCCCTGAGCCTCGACAATGCTGAAATCGTGGCGAATCCTTTCAACGTGGATTACAACGGAAAAGTAACATGGCCTGAACCGGATGGAGTTTTTCGCGTCGCGGTGGTGGGACGATTCCATTTCCAATCCAAAGGCCAAGACATCGTGGTCCACGTGATGAAGCAGGACAAATGGAAAAACCGCCCGATCGAAGTCAGCTTCTACGGCCACAACCAAGGCAACCGAGTCCAGCTGGAGGAGCTGATCCGGGTCAATGGCCTGCAAGACCGGCTAAAATTTGGCGGTTTTAAGAAAGACGTTTCTGAGATCTGGGCCGCGAACCACGCCCTGCTGTTGCCGTCCCGGTACGAGGGTGCTCCGCTGGTGGTGACTGAGGCCATGTTGTGCGGACGGTTCGCAATTACGACCAATCTGGGCCGCAATGCGGAACTGATGGACGACAATGAGTCCGGGTTTATCGCCGAAGCAGCCTCGGTTTCGCTATTCGATGAAGCGATGGAGCGGGCGTGGGCGAAACGGGAACAATGGCAGCAGATTGGCCAGTTGGCTCGACAACACATTCACGAACGTTATCCTGAAGATCCGGTTGGCGATTACACCGAAAAGCTGCTGTCGTTAAAGACTCCCTGATTTAGTGGAGTGTGCGAACGGAATTTCGTTGGAAACCCAGCTTTGAGCCCATTTGTTGTTGGCTAATTGTTGTTCCCTTATTGAATTCCAGAGTGTGACTTCGTGAGCAAATTTTCTGTCAAAGCCGCCCGAGATGAATCTGCGATTGGCCAAACGGTATCCGTCAGCGGTTGGGTGCGGACGCGCCGAGATTCCAAAGCTGGATTCAGCTTTGTGGAGATCAACGACGGTTCCTGCCAAGGAAACATCCAGATCATCGCTTCCGCCGATCTGGCCAATTACGAAAGCGAGATCAAGAAACTGACCGCCGGCTGCAGCTTGACTGTCGAAGGCGAAGTCAGCGAATCCGGCGGACGTGGCCAAGCCACCGAAATTCAGGCCAAGGCGATCGAAGTCCACGGTTGGGCTGACCCGGAAGAATATCCGCTGCAAAAGAAACGGCACTCATTCGAAAAGCTCCGTGATTGGGCTCACCTGCGTCCTCGCACCAATACGTTTGGCGCCGTCGCCCGAGTTCGTAACTGCATCTGCAACTCGATTCATCAGTTCTTTCAAGAGCAAGAGTTTCTCTATATCAACACGCCGATCATTACGACCAGTGACTGCGAAGGCGCAGGAGAGATGTTCCAAGTCACGACGATGGACTTGGAGCATGTCGCCAAGCAGGCGATCGAAAATCTCAACTACCGCTTCGATTTCTTTGATCGCCCGTCTTATCTGACTGTCAGCGGTCAGTTGGAAGCCGAAACCTACGCCTGTGCGTTGGGGAAAGTCTACACCTTCGGCCCGACCTTTCGCGCGGAGAATTCCAATACCTCACGTCACTTGGCCGAGTTCTGGATGGTCGAACCCGAAGTCGCGTTTGCAGAACTGACGGACAATATGGATATGGCGGAGGCATTCCTGAAGCGAATTTTCAGCGACGCCCTGCAGCAACATCCCGACGACATGAGCTTTTTCAACGAGCGGATTGATGAATCGCACACCTTGTTGGAGAACCTCGGTGCGGTCGTGGAAAGTGAATTTGTCCGCCTGCCTTATACTGATGCGATTGAGATTCTGGAATCGTCGGGGCACAAATTTGATTTCCCAGTTAGTTGGGGGATCGATCTGCAAAGCGAACACGAGCGCTTTCTGACCGAGCAGCATTTCAAAAAACCAGTCATCTTGTATGACTACCCCAAGACGATCAAACCGTTTTACATGTACTGTAACGACGACGAAAAAACGGTCCGGGCCATGGACGTACTGGTCCCCGGCATTGGCGAAATCATCGGCGGCTCTCAGCGTGAGCATCGCTTGGATATTCTCGAAAGCCGCATGCGAGACCAAGACTTAGATGTCGATCATTATTGGTGGTACACCGATCTGCGAAAATACGGCACGGTTCCCCATGCCGGTTTTGGATTGGGGCTGGAACGCACGGTTCAATTCGTGACTGGGATGAGCAACATTCGCGACGTGATCCCGTTTCCTCGAACTCCTGGCAATGCAGATTTTTAGAGTGGTTTGCGACCGAGATAACCGAGTGACGATACGCCATGACTCCAGCCAATGAACCTCCTAGCAATACGTCTCCGGGCGATGGCTCCAGTTTCCGATTGTCGGTTTCGCAGCAGGAGCGTGATGCGGGCCGTTTGGAAGAGGGGCAACGCGAACAAGCTTGCCAGATTTTTCAGCAGCAGGGAGCCCTGTGGTTGGAGAATTGCTTTCCGCGGAAACTGATCCAGAAAGTAGCCGATGCCTGCGTGGACAAGTATTTGACTCTGGACAAAAAGGAGTTGAAAAAGCGGGATGCTATTGTCGGCGACCGTCGCTACATGGTCACGGTGGATATCAAAAAGCCCTTCAATCGTCCGGACCTGTTCGCCAATGACTTACTGATGGATTTGCTGCGTCACTTTTTGACGGCGCACTGTCGCATTGCCAGTTTCGGGATCGTGGCGGCATGGCCGGGTGCTGACGATCAGCCGATTCACCTTGACCACCCTCCCCTGTTTGCGGATCAGGAGCTTTGCGACCAGCTGCCGCCGTACGCGATTACCGCGGTGATTCCGCTGGTGAATATGATCCCCGAAATGGGCCCCACGGCGATCTGGTCGGGCAGCCACGTGGGCGCGGGGCGACTGGAAAAGCTCAATCAGCTGATGGAAAACCCGAACTACGATGACGCTGAACTGCCAGTCGCGCGGTTGGGCGACGTCTATCTGATGGACTATCGACTGATTCACGGTGGCAAAGCCAACGACAGCAATCGAGTCCGGCCGGTGCTCTACCTGGTTTACAGTTGTCCGTGGTTTCGCGATGGGTTCAACTTTGGGGCTCAGCCCGCGCTGCAAATTGGGAAAAAGCAGTTGAAAAAGATACCTGCGGAACATCGAGGACTTTTCCGGGGCTAAAACGGGTACAATGACAATCTGAAAGAAAGCGATTCGATTAGAGACAACTTAACCCTATGCTTGATTTTCTTATCCGGTTACCCAACCTGCTGTTTAGCTTTTTCTTGCAACGTCCGATTCTGATGTTGCTGGTGATGGCGATCCCGTTTTTCTGCGCGGCGCGATGGAGACGAATCTATCCCACCCGGACCCTGCTGTTTCTATTCACGCTGATCACTGCTTTTTCCGTGCTGGTGATTTTTCACCCGATTGTTTGGTGGATCGCCGTTGGGCTGGATATCACTTTGATGGCCGTTGCAGCGTTTGACTTTTTCACTGTCCCGGGTCCGAAGCATTTCGAAGCCAAGCGGACCGTGCAGCGAATTGCTTCCTTGGGCAAGCCGCACAATATCGAATTGGAACTGATCAACAAGTCGAATTTGACTTGCAATATTCTGGTCAAGGATGATCTCCACCAAGATTTTGTGGCCGAACCGGCTTCTTTCGAAACGCTGATTGGCGGGACCAGCAGAGCCCTGTTTAACTATCAGGTAACCAGCAGCAATCGCGGCCGATATTTGCTGGAGAATCTCTACCTTCGCATCACAAGCAGTCTGACGCTGTGGCAAGTCATGCATCAGTTGCCCGTTCGTTCGGACTTGTACGTCTATCCTGACATGCGGCAGATTGCTGAATACGATTTGCTGGCTCGTACTAATCGACTGAGTTTGGTCGGTGTTCGTCGGACTCGAAAAATTGGCCAAGACAATGAGTTCGAGCGACTGCGGGATTATACGACTGGCGACAACTATAAAAATATTGACTGGCGCTCAACGGCTCGTCGCAGAAAATTGACAGTCAAAGACTTCCAAGCCAATCAGAGCCAGCGAATCGTTTTTATGCTGGACTGTGGTCGCTTGATGACGGGCATGTCGGGGAAATTCGATGTCCTTGATCACGCGCTCAATGCCATTTTGATGCTCAGTTACGTGGCCCTGAAGCAAGGCGACGCGGTCGGTTTGCTGTGTTTCTCCGATGGGATCCACAGTTTCACGCCGCCCCGCACGGGACTGCGACACATCAGCCGTTTGCTCAACGCGACCTTTGATCAGAAAGCGTCTTATGTGGAATCGCGATACGACGAAGCGTTTCTGTATTTGCAACAGAACAGTCCCAAGCGTTCGTTGGTGGTACTGGTATCCAACGTGATCGACGAAGTGAACGCCAATCAGTTGTTGCAGTTTACGTCTCAGTTGTCCGGGCGGCATTTGCCGCTGTGCGTTTTCGCTCGTGACCATGATTTGTTTCAGATGGTCGATGAATATGCTTCTGACCCCGACGGCGCCGATGACGAGACGCTTTTCAATGCGGCGGCATCGGCCGATGTGTTGTCTTGGCGACGCCAAGTGATCACGGATTTGCAGCACCGAGGCGTGCTGGCGGTTGAGACTTTCCCGGAAGACATGACGGCCAAGCTGGTCAATCAGTATCTGGAAATCAAAGCGCGGCACTTGCTGTAAATGTGGGAATCCTATCTTGGGCATTCCCGTAGCTGGACTGGCAACCGTTCAGAAATCTGCTGGTGTTCTAGTGGTTTCTGAAGTCTTGCAACGTCAGCTACTTTCAGTTGATAGGCCACGAAATCTGGGGTGCTCGCGTTTCTAAAACTTAAACGGCTAACCCAATGATGATTAGGATTCCAACCCCGAGAATCACCATTAGGTTGAAGATCATGCCGAGGATTGCAAAGAGCTTTTTCCGGTCATACTGAAGCAGTCCGATAACGCCGAGCATAATTCCAAAGAGATGTAGCCCGCAAGCCCCGATGATCGTAAAGCCAATTAGCATTGTTGCCATGCCTTCCTCCTCGCTGAGACCGTTGGGTTGGCTGAGTTCCAAGTAGGCACCGAAAGCAATCGTCGCAATTGCTAACAATCCGCCAATCAGTGAGGCCACCAGAGATGCGATCCCGAATCCTGCGTGTTTTTTGGAATTATCATGTGGGGCGGAGATTGGGTGTTGCGACGAAGTGTAAGACGATTGAGGTGAAACGTAGGGAGATTCCGAAGGTGGCTGCTGGAAGCTCATGGTTGATCCAAAAATGTGGGGTGAAGTTGCAGGATCAATTGTGATTGATAGGCCCTGCAATCGCAATTAGGAATTCAGCATGTAAACTCGCGCACGAAAAACGCCCGGCGGAACCGGGCGTTTTGGGTTGATTCATTTGTCAACGGAGCGATTGATCACTCGTAGTCGCGAACGCGACGGGCGATGGCCAATGCCAAGGCTTCGCGAACGGTTTCGATGGTGATGCGATCAAATACCTGCTGGAAGAAACCGGTCACGACCGCGCGAATGGCTTCCTTGCGAGTGTAGCCACGGCACTGAGCGTAAAAGATCAGCTCCTCGTCGACTCGACCGGAAGTCGAACCGTGGGTGCAGCGGACGTTGTCGGCTTCGATTTCCAATCCGGGGATGGAATCGGCACGGGCTTTCTCGGACAGCAGCAGATTGTCGTTACGCTGGTAGCCGTCAGTTTCCTGAGCCCCTTCGTCGACTTTGATCATGCCACGCCAAACCGTGCGCGATGTGTCCTGCAACGCACTCTTGTACAAAAAGTCGCTGGTGCACTCAGGGTTTTCGTGGTGCTGCAGGGTGTGATAACTCAAGTGCTGGCGGTTCTCTGTGAACATCGCACCGTTGACTTGGACGTTGGCACGATCACCTGAAAGGGCCACGTGTTGGTTTACTTTCGCCAGTCGTGAGCCAAGTGCTCCGACAGTCCATTGCAGGTTACTGTCCTGTCCGATGATGGCTTTCTGGTGAGAGAAGTGCCAGACTTTTTGGCCCCAGTCCTGCAAGTTGACGTAACGCAGGTTGGCTCGGTCGGCAACGAACAGTTCGATCGCTCCGCAGTGCATCGCGTCTGAATCCGTGGCGCTGTTGGATTCGGCCAACACGGTGGCTTCAGCGCCCTCTTCCAGCACGATCAGCGTGTGGCGCAAATCGCTACCGCCTTGAGTGACCTGTGAGCTAACGTGGACGGGTTTGTCCAGCACGACGTTTCGTGGCACGTAGAGAAAGACGCCGCCGCTAAACATGGCTGCATGCAGTGCTGAAAAGCGATCGATGTTGGGACCAACCGACTGAAACAGATACTTCCGGATCAGGTCGCCGTGTTCGGCCACGCAATCCGCGATCGTGCCAAAGATGACGCCTTTGTCAGCGTACTCTTGAGACAGCGGAGTCGCATTGAAGGGACGGCCATCGATCGAGTTGACGCTGCCAGCTAAATCGACACCGTCGCCCAATACCAGCGGCGGAAGATCGTTATTGGTCGATTGGCTTTTGAGAGCGAATTTTTCCAGTTTGAACATCCGGATGTCGGTTCGCATCCACTCCTCGTCGCGGTTGGTAGGCCACGCCAGATCGTTGAATGTTTTCCAAGCCGCTTCACGATGTTCGGTTAGCCAACCGGGTTCGTTAAGCTCTGCCAGAAGCTGTTGGAAGCCTTCGTCGTTGAAAGCAATTGTGCTGTTTTCAGTAATCGTAGTCATTTCGTATTAGGTAACTTGATTGAGGATCACGGTTTGCAAGCGGGACTTAACCCACTGAACCTTCCATTTGCAACTGAATCAGACGATTCATCTCAACGGCGTACTCCATTGGCAATTCCTTCACCAATGGCTCAATGAATCCGTTGACGATCATGGTGCTGGCTTCCGCCTCGGACAGTCCACGGCTCATCAGGTAGAACAATTGCTCTTCACCGATTCGCGAAACGCTGGCTTCGTGACCGACAGAAACGTCTTGCTCATTGATTTCAATGTAGGGGTAAGTGTCACTGCGACTGGTCTCGTCAAGGATCAAGGCATCGCAGACGACGGAGCACTTTGAGTTGACGGCCCCTTTGTCGACCCGGGCCAAACCGCGATAGCTGCTGCGACCGCCGTTCTTCGAAATCGATTTGGAGATGATCGTTCCAGTGGTGTTGGGAGCCGAGTGAACCAGTTTGGCTCCGGCGTCCTGATGCTGTCCCGCACTGGAGAACGCAATCGACAGGATCTCGCCGCGGGCACCGGGTTCCATCATGTGGACCGCTGGGTACTTCATGGTCAGTTTCGAACCAAGGTTCCCGTCGACCCACTCCATGACGGCATCTTGATAGGCCATGGCTCGTTTGGTGACGAGGTTGTAGATGTTGTTGGCCCAGTTTTGAATCGTCGTGTAACGGCAGCGAGCGTCCTTTTTGACCATGACCTCAACCACAGCACTGTGCAGCGATTCGCTGGTGTACATCGGAGCAGTACAGCCTTCGACGTAGTGCACTTGGGCGCCTTCGTCGACGATGATCAATGTTCTTTCGAACTGACCCATGTTCTCTTCGTTGATCCGGAAATAGGCCTGCAAAGGGAAATCGATCTTCACGCCTTTGGGAATGTAGATGAACGATCCGCCCGACCAAACCGCACTGTTCAGCGCTGCGAATTTGTTGTCTTGAGGAGGGATGATTTTGCCGAAGTACTCCCGCAGCAGTTCCGGATGTTCACGGACAGCGGTGTCGGTGTCGGTGAAGATGACGCCCTTTTTGGCGAGGTCTTCTTGCAGCGAGCCGTAGATGACTTCAGATTCGAATTGGGCTTTCACGCCAGCAAGGTACTTCCGCTCGGCTTCTGGAATGCCCAGTTTTTCGAATGTGTCTTTGATTTCTTCGGGAACATCGTCCCAAGACTTGCCCTGTTCGTTGGTCGGTTTCAGGTAGTAGTAGATATCCTGAAAATCCAAATCGATATCACCGCCCCACTCAGGCATCGGCTTTTCGTTGAAGATCTTCAGCGAATCGAGACGGAACTGAAGCATCCAGTCGGGCTCGTCTTTGATTTCAGAGATCTGCCGAACGATTTCCTCGTCGATACCCTTGCGCGCTTTGAACACAGCCTTGGTTTCGGTGCGGAAATCGTATTTTTTGATGTCGGTACCGCGAAGTTCATCGGATTCCGAAATCTCATTATCGTTGGTGATGTCAGTTGCCATATGCTTGTTAAACGGAAAGAGTTTTTTTTCGATCATCGAAAAGCACTTTCCGCTCCTATCTTTTTAACTGATGTGAAACAGAGCGATTTTTTACGGGCTCAAAAATGTTGGTTTAAACAGCGACTTCTTCATCGTCGTTGACTTTAGCGGCTTCAGGGTACTGGGTGCGAATGCGATCGTAGCCCTTCTCGTGAAGCTCTTCAGCAAGCTCTTTGCCACCGGTTTCAACGATCTTTCCACCCAAAATCACGTGGGTGTAGTTGGGTGGATTGTGTTCTAGCAATTTGTCGTGGTGGGTGATGATCAGTAGGCCCATCTTGTTGTGGCCAATTTCGTTGATCGATTGGCTGGCCAGACGAACGGCGTCGGCGTCCAAGCCCGAATCGGTTTCGTCCAAGATGGCGAATTTAGGTTGCAGCATCGCCAGTTGTAGAATTTCGGCTCGCTTCATCTCGCCACCGGAGAAGCCATCGTTAACGTAACGACGGGCGAATTCGGTATCCATTTGAAGCTGAGCCATGTTCTCCTTGATCTCTTTGCGGAATTCTCGCATCGGGATCAGGTCTTCGCCTTCCTTACGGTCGGGGTTGCGAACGTTGGTGGTCGCGTGACGCAAAAAGTCAGCCATGCGAACGCCAGGGATGGCAACAGGACGCTGGAAGGCCATAAACAGACCGACGCGAGCTCGCTCGTTGGGCTCCATCTCGGTGACGTCTTCCCCGTTGAGCAAGATCTTGCCGGAGGTGACTTCGTAGTTGGGGTGCCCCATGATCACCAGACCGAGGGTACTTTTGCCGCTTCCGTTGGGCCCCATCAATGCATGGGTTTCACCCCGAGTCATCTTGAGGTTGACGCCGCGCAAAATCGGCTTGTCATTGATGGAAACGTGCAGGTCGACAATTTCTAGGACGTCGCTCATAACTTCGGAATCTGAGTGTGAGTAATAATTTGGATTCGTTTGACAGAACCGCCGTTGGGGGCCCAACAGTAACCCGTTTTGGGCCAAAGGCCGGATATTCCCAGACGAAAGCGGATGCGTCGGCAGGTCTACTGAAGAAAAGCCCTCAGGACGGGCCGTTTTGAGGCCTGTCGTGCCACTTGGTATGCTAGGCGCGGACGGGATTTTTCACAACCATTTAAGTCTACAATCCCCGAAACAAGGGTAAATATTGACCCGATCACCCGCCTAACTTACAAACTGGTTTACCGCACCGTTTTTGCCCGCAAACCTTAACCTGTGGCCGAGATATCCTTTTCAAGCTGTCTCGCTGCACTTCACCCCATCTAAGACGCCTTTTCGACGGGCGCTAGGATTCACCCGAGAATGTGGTCGAGTTTTTGACCAGACACATGTGTGACGGTTTGGCTCTCCAGCACGGCGGAGACCGCCGTGCCACGTATGCCAGCGGCTACCTCCTAGCTCACATCGTATTTGCCAGCTTTCAGGTCAGAGATGTACTCGTTCAGATGCCGGCGAACGTTTCCAGATAAAAAGTACATCCCCAGCATGTTCGGGAACGCCATCCCGAGAATCATCATGTCGCTGAAGTCCTTGATGCTCGTCGGCGCAATCACGGCGCCTAGAAACGTAAAGACCAAGAACAGTATCTTGAACAAACCGGACGACCAATCCCCAAACAATGCGGTGAAGCAACGTTCGCCGTAGTAGGCCCAAGAGATGCAGGTCGAGAATGCAAACAGGACAATCGCCACAAACAGGAACCACTTGAACCATTCGTAGCCGCCTTTGACGAAGGCTTGCTTGGTAAAGTAAGCTCCGCGGTCGAGTGCAACCATGTCGCCGACTGTCAGAGTACCACTTTCATCCGCGTCGTAGTCGCTTTTCCCGTCGTTGTTGCGGTCAACGGTCAACAGAAGCTTTTCCGCGTCTTGGTCTGACAGGGCTGCGATGTCGGTGCTTTCGGCAAGGCTTGATACTGAAAGCTCTTGCTTCATGGTGATTCCATCCAGTGACTCGTTCTTGTCGCTGATCACACCCGTGATGATGATCACCAAAGCCGTCATGGTGCAAACCACAACCGTGTCGATGAACGGTTCAAGAAGTGCGACGTATCCTTCGCGAACTGGGACGTCCGTTTTCGCGGCACTGTGGGCAATCGATGCCGATCCGGTACCTGCTTCGTTAGAGAACACGGCCCGCTTGATGCCGATGACCAAACAACCAAGGAACGCTCCATAGCCAGCTTCGAAATTGAATGCACCGTCCCAAATCGACTGGAAAGCCCCAGGAATGTCTGTGTAGCGTGTTCCCAAAATGTACAGTACGCAAAGTACGTAACCCGCACACATGAAGGGAACGATTCGCGAGGCAACTTTCCCGATTGATTTGATACCACCAACGATGACTAGGCCGACGGCAATCGCCATGACCAAGCCGTATATCCAACTGTATTGATTTAAAAGAGGAGCTTCTGTTCGAATCGCGTCGAGTGACTGGCTGATTTGGAAGGTGTTGCCCCCACCAAAAGATCCGCCGATACAGAGGATTGCAAACATGACTGCCAACACCGAACCAAGTGGTCCGATGCCTTTTTCTTTAAGTCCCGCACTCAGGTAGCGCATCGGACCGCCGGAAACGCGGCCTTTCTTGTCTTCGGTTCGGTACATCTGGCCAAGCGTACACTCGGTGAATTTGGTGCTCATTCCGAGCAGCCCAACAAGGATCATCCAAAAGGTTGCTCCAGGACCGCCTTGGCCGATCGCAATCGCGACGCCAGCAATGTTGCCAAGTCCAACGGTTCCAGAAAGCGCCGACGACAAGGCCTGAAAGTGAGTGACTTCTCCGTGGTCGTCGGGATTGTCGTAGTCTCCCTTGGTCAATCGGATTGCGTGCCAAAAACCGCGGATATTGATGAAGCCCATGGACAGGGTGAAGAACACAGCTCCCACGAAAAGCCAAACAACGATGAAGGGGACGCTGACCGATCCATCGCCTAGCCAACCCTCGTGTTGAATGAGGACCTGTTCGCCGGTTGCCGGATCGATGACGGGTTGACCCGATTCGTCGACTTTGGCTTCGGTGTAGTCTGCCGTCCACAAGCCATTGAAGATCACGCTGCTCAGTGGAGTCACAATTTTCTTACCAACGTACTGATCGACGACGTGGAGTTGCGCCGTGACCGAATCCATAAACGCCGGCGCCTCTTCCCGATCAGTGGTGACAACTGCAGAGTCGTTTGGAGCAGGTGTCTCCTGGGATTGAACATTGCCGGTCAGGAAGACAGTGCCAAGGACGAAAGTTAGGGCCGCGATTAGGGCCACACGGGTACGGTTTCGGATGAAGCGATTCTTTAGTGTCATATTCGCTGAACTCAGGGTTAGGAGCGGATTCAGGACCAAGGCATTTGGGTATTGGAAACCAGCAGGACCTCGCGGTCAATGTTTCCCTTGTATGTTGGTTTATGGACCTTAACAGGTGTGAAATCGAGGTCGCAGGCCTAGCATATCAGAGTCCGCGACATTCCCCAACTTTGAGCGCTCGCGTCGCTTCAGTCAAGAACCCAACATTGTTCAGTTAGCGCCGATTGTCCGCCGCAGATATTCCAAGTGATTTAACAGCTCGGTGTCGTCCTTTTCCGATGCCGTTAGGCGATCTTCAAGCAGTCCTGCTTCTCCCGGGTTCAGGCGAAGAACGCCAATGTAGTCCCGCAGCAGTTCCAGCGTCTCGCTGCTGTGATGCAGCATGTAGTGGACTCGCAGCCACGATTCGGCGTAGTCCATTTGCGTCAGCGCGGAGGCATTTTTGAGCGTCTCCAGCCGCGTCAGATCGGGGTGCCACTCCCCAGCATCGTACTTTTTCAGCAACAGATGAAAGTGAGCCGAGTTAAATCCTCGATTGGAACGCGGCGTTTCAAAGTACTCAGCGATGCCTTCGTCCAACCACAGCGGTACATCGTTGATCACGCTGTGCAGGTAGCCATGGGTGACTTCGTGGCGGAGGTCTTCGCCCACACGACTGCCCCACCAAGCATAAACCATCAGGTGGGTGTCGTCTTTGATAAAGAAGGCGCGGCGATCGGGGAACAGCGGATGCCGCCGCCGCATGTATTCGGTAAATCGATTTTGATCTTCGAACAGATAGATGTGAATCGGTTCGTCAGAAGCCGGGATGCCCAGCGTCGAAGTCACGTCATGACGACGCATGCTCAGTTCGTCCAACAAACGATGTCGCTTGGGGACGTTGAAGTTGGAGTGAATGACCAGTTGCCCGCGAGTCAATTCCTTGGCTCCAGGCCGATTGAGCGAGCGGGCGAGGGCTTCCGATTTTAAGATCGGCCGGCAGCCGGCGCACAAAGCCACCATGAAGACAGCGATCATCGCGGCTTTCATCGGCTTCGAGTTTAAAAAGTCGGTAACACTCACCAGAAGACACTAGCAAAATCAGAGTTTTGACAAAATGGGTTTCGCGAGAGTCGTAAATTACAGGGAAAGGGTTGGTTTCGGGTGAGCGATCGGGTGCTCGTCGTCGGTGTTGCGTGCCGCCGTGGATGCAAAACCGTTGGCTAA
>CAZDZX010000065.1:0-2880 GCA_964510005.1 uncultured Pirellulaceae bacterium | reverse complement strand
TCGGGTGCTCGTCGTCGGTGTTGCGTGCCGCCGTGGATGCAAAACCGTTGGCTAACGCCGACTAACGGCTTGAGGCTCATGGGGGCCACATGGATTTCGCCCGATCGCCTACTCTTCATAGGAAACCTGACGGACTTGATCATCCTTTGGTTCCGAAGCCTCTGAAGCTTGAATCAGCTGGCCGGTCGCACGATCGAGTTCAACCATCGCGACCGATAGCTGAGTTTGGTTCTGTAGCAAACTTTGTTCGACGGAATTCAATCGCTGATAGGATCGAAGCGCGTGTTCAACATAGTCATTCAAAGGCTGTCGCTTGGGTTCGAACTTAGACTCTTGCACCCGTTCTGCGATGGCAGTCGCTTGAGCGAGAGCTTGATGGTTGGTTTGCAAGCCAGTCGCCAGTGTGTTGACCCGCTGCCACGCCGTTCGGGCGTCCTGCTTAACCAGCCCCATGGTGGTTTCCAGTTCGTGTCGTTGCTGAGCGGTTAGACGCTGTTGTTGCTGGGCCGCGGCAGCTTGTTGGGCTCGCGCCATCGCAATCTGAATTTCAGGACGTTGCCGCAGCGCCGTTGCAGTGACTTGGTCCAAACCCAGTTGCGCCCCAAACTGTGAAGGCACATCCACGGGAATCAATTCCTGTGAGGTGGCGTCGGGAGCATTGGCACCATGGGTCAGAGCCAGCAACGCGGCCTGGGCGTTTTCAACTCCGGTTTGAGCTTTGACGATTTCAGATTGCCACGATGCTCCAGCGTTTCGCAACTGCAATAGAGCACGTTTCTTTTCTAAAGAATCGGGTTGTTTGGAGACTGCCACGGCCAGCGATTCGGCTCGCTGATACAGTTGGAACTTCTGTGCCAGCAGGGCTCGCGATTCGTAAAGATTCCAATATCGTCCGACCACATCGACCGTGAACTGTTGAAGTTCGGGGCTGCTCTGACTCACCGCGGCTTGGCGACCGAGGCAACGTTTGAGGAAGATCCGACGCTCATCGCAGCGACCGAAGAGTCTTCGCAAAAACGGATGACGGTAGCGTAGAATCAGACCGGGTGTTTTGCAGTTTGCAGCCGTGGCCAGTTGCGGCTGAAGGTTCATCCGCTTGACGCAGGGTGAGTTTTTGATTGCCGAGTAAACGACGGCGTCAAGTGTGATGTGATGGGATGCAGGGTAATTCGTAAGCGGCTCAGCACAGGCTTGGGACCACCAATCTGCCCCTGCGTAAGAGTCGGCAGCACAACCACCGGTTGTCGCGCCATGGATGTGACTAGCGGCGCAACTTCTGCAACTGCTGGTAGCCGCGCCTTGAATGTGGGTTGCCGCGCAACTACTGCAGCCGCCGGTGGTCGCGCCATGAATGTGGGTGGCTGGCGCGTGAATGACAGGTGAGTGAATCGCAGTGGAATGGATCGCTGGCGAGTGGATGGTCGGCGATTGAGTGATGTGCCCAGAGCTGAATTCCGGCAGCGGATGGAATCCTTCTGACGTGACAAAATTTTCATCCGGGAGCGGATTGAGCTGTTCGAGAGAGGGGTGCGGTGGCTGCGGTGGGATGTGATTGTCGAATGAGCCTGGCAGCGGTTGCGGCTGCGTTAGCAAATTGTTTTTGCTGTGTGACGCTGCTGGAGCTGGCGACAAAGGTGGCGATACCGACGGCTCGTCATCATCAGGAAACAGCCAGTTCTCTTGCTTGGGAGCATCGGAATCTCGATCCTCGTCGGTAGCTTGATTGTCTGAATTGACGAATTTTTTCGAAAGAGCACCCGGTTCGCCATCGAGGGTGGGCAATTCGAAGTCGTCTTCTTTGACAGAAAACTTAGTGTTTGGAGAAGTCTTTGCGGGTTCCGGATCGGGTGTTTCAGCAGGCTCTGATTCGCCAAAGAGAAAGTCGAGCGATCCGGGTTCGGAATCGGGCTCACTGTTACGGTTGGCGACGCTGGTGGGTTTCGATGCTGACCCAGCTTTGTTGCCCGAGCCATTGGTTTTTGGAATTCGAGACGCGAGCTCGCGCGGCGAAGTCGTCCCGGATCCTGACGAAGTTTCCGAACCCTCTGGAGCCATCGCGACGCGCGGCGAGAGGTTGTGTTCCGAGATGGGGGAATCGAGATTCGTGGATTGAGTGGTGTTAACTTCGTTGCCGAAGACGAGGTTGCTTCTGGCTTTCTTGAGCAAGCCGGAACCAAAGATAGGGATCGCGATGACTCCCACGGCGACCCATAGCAGTGGCTCTTTGAGGAGAACGCTGACGGGTTTTTCAAGGACTTTTTTGATGGATGGCATGATCGACGTGTGTTTTTAAAGGCCTGAAACACCGCCGGCCAAGCGGCGGAGTTTAACGATCAGTTGCAGTTTGCGCGTCAGTTAATGTATTCGGCTTCGAGCATCCTTGATGTTTGATGCAACCTTGCGAATCAGGCTAAATTTCTCAGATAACCCAGTTTGAAAGCCTAGGCAGTTTGAGGTGACTTTGTGGCTGGTAGCGATTCTGTTCTGCGGTTTCCCACCGCGGCGCCGATTCTAAAGAGGTCAAACTTAGGGAGCATTTTTAATGCAGGATCAACCGCAACCCACCACTGCACAGCTTCGAGCGATCGCCCACGATGCGCTGATAGCACTCCACCGCGAATCCAATCCCATGTCCGCGACAGCGTTCCCCAAGCAGTGCTATCTGATCGAAGAAGGCCACTACGTTGGTCTCCGATTTGTGCTGGACGATTGCTCCGTCGAGTGGAAAACGGGCGAAGGGATGGCTCGGGTTTATCGTGACGGTCGCTTGGTCAACACGATAGCTGTCACTCCCGATGAGAATCGCCGCGCGGCCTAAGTGGTTCACGCCGCGCGTGAGTGCGGTTTCCAGAAGTAGTTTTGGAACGCCAGAAAGTTTGC
>CAZDZX010000064.1:0-17451 GCA_964510005.1 uncultured Pirellulaceae bacterium | reverse complement strand
TGTTGGGAAGACGATAGATCAACTGATTATTCGACAGATCCATTAGCTATTTGTCGAGCTGATCATTTAAGATAGAAGGTGGAAGGCCAACGGGGTCTTCCGCCTTTTTTATTTTATATACCTCGTTCATATGTCTGAATCGGATCACTCGAATCGAGATCGCACTTGGATGCTTCGCGCCTTGTCGTTGGCCAAAAAAGGCGAAGGCACTGTCGAACCCAACCCGATGGTGGGATGTGTGCTTGTTCGCGACGATCAGTGCATCGGAGAGGGCTGGCATCAACAGTTCGGCCAAGCCCATGCGGAAGTCAACGCGATCGCCGACGCGAAATCCAATAATCAACCCCTTGAAGGCGCGACGGCCTACGTCACACTGGAACCCTGCTGTCACACGGGTAAGACGCCGCCTTGCGTTGAATCGCTGATCAAAGCCAAAATTTCTCGGGTTGTCGTGGCGGTCATTGACCCCAATCCCAAAGTCTCCGGACAAGGCCTTGCTGCACTTCGCGAAGCCGGGATCGAAGTCACAATCGCAGTCTGCGAATCCGAAGCCCGCAATCTGCTGGCTCCGTTTTTTAAACTTGTCCAGCAAAAAAAGCCGTGGGTGACGGCCAAATGGGCCATGACCCTTGACGGTAAAATCGCCACCGCCAGCGGAGACAGCGAATGGATCTCCAACAAGGAATCCAGAAGGAAGACGCATTTACTGCGTTCGCGTGTCGACGCCATCATGGTGGGATCGGGAACCGCGAAAGCCGACAATCCCAAACTGACCGTGCGACTTTCCAGTGACGGCGACGATGCGGCAGCTTCCAGAACACCGCTTCGAATCGTGTTTGATTCAATGGCGATTACGGATCCCAATTCAAATTTGGTGCAAACGGCGGATCGCATTCCGACCTTGATCGCAGTGAGCGCCCTCGCCGATCCGCAACGAATCCAGCGTCTCACTGAAGCAGGCGTCGAAGTCTGGACCAGCAAAGCGACGACTCATCGTGATCGCCTCGATGAACTACTGCTGCATCTTGGCCAGCGAGACGTGACTCATCTGCTGGTCGAGGGCGGCGGCGGATTGCTGGGGCTGTTTCATGAACTCGATCAGATCGACGAGGTCCACGCTTTTGTTGCGCCCAAACTCTTGGGGGGCAAGGGTTCGATTTCACCTGTGGGTGGGTTAGATCGCCAACATTTAGCCGATGCCAGCCAGCTGGAATTGGTTTCGGCGGAGCGACTTCAGGACGATGTCTACATGGTGCTGCGGCGCCCGGTGCTGGGGATCGAAACGTAGCGGCAAGGAATGGCACTTACTTCAGCCCGAAGAGGCCTTTGGAGCTTTCAGTTTGCCACTTGGGTGATAATCCAACTCCGTTTCCCCGTTTCCCCCGCAATCCAACGGCACTTCGATTCGAGGGGCGCTATCACCCCGGCAAACGGGAACTTAGCAAGCACTCTATTACCGAAGCACTCACGGGCTTCAGGGCCAGTCCAATTTGGCTTTGCTATCGGGAATTTTGAAGAATTTAACTGTGCTGAAAATTCTCTAACTGTGTTGAAACACTCTCATTGAGGCTGGGCATATTTTGGAATCGGCAATACAATGTCGCGTTCGGCAAAAAAGGACTACACGCTCGGAACAACCAGAATATGCCCGCGTCTGATATCGTCGTTAAAGGTGCTCGTGAACATAACCTTCAA
The DNA here is from genome assembly GCA_964510005.1 of uncultured Pirellulaceae bacterium. Lineage (GTDB taxonomy): Bacteria > Planctomycetota > Planctomycetia > Pirellulales > Pirellulaceae > Mariniblastus. Next base: position 15,756 of record CAZDZX010000064.1, on the reverse strand, counting down.
AATGTTGATCTGGTACTTCCCAGAAACCAGCTGATCTGCCTTACCGGCGTATCCGGTAGCGGGAAGAGCTCGTTTGCATTTGACACCGTTTTCGCGGAAGGGCAGCGGCGATATGTCGAAAGCCTTTCCAGCTTCGCCCGGCAATTCCTTGGACAGATGTCCAAGCCGGACGTCGATTTGATCTCTGGGTTAAGCCCCTCGATTTCGATCGCCCAAAAGAGCTCGGGAAACAACCCGCGTTCCACCGTTGGAACGATCACCGAGATCTATGACTTTTTACGGATTCTTTACGCCCGCGTCGGCCAAGGATTCTGTCCCAAATGTGACACGCCGATCACGGCCCAGTCCAAAGACCAAATCATCGGCAGCATTTTCACGCTGTCACCGGGTACCGAGTACTCGCTTTTGGCTCCCGTGGTTCGCCAGCAAAAAGGAGAGCATCGTGACCTGTTCGCCGAACTTCTTCGTCGGGGCTACTCGCGAGCCCGTGTTGATGGCGAAGTCCTTCCACTTTCGGGGGAGATCAAGCTGGACCGATCGCGTCGACACAATGTCGAAGTCGTTATCGATCGCCTCAGCGCTGGCCCTGAAATTCGCAGCCGCTTAACCGATTCGGTCCAAGCCGCATTGAAACTGGGCAAGGGCACTTTGATCGTTGCCATCGAAAGAGAAACCGGCGAAAAACCAAGCGACGCTCCCGAGGCCGAGCAAGCCGACACCGCGGCTCCCAAATCAAAACGAAAAGGCCGCAAGAAAAAAACGTCGGCGATCACAACAGTCGACCGGGTTTACTCGTCCGACTATGCCTGCCCTAGCTGCGGTTTGGGTTTCTCGCCCCCCACGCCGCAAATGTTCTCCTTCAACAGCCCTCAGGGAATGTGCCTTGGCTGTGACGGTTTGGGAGACGTGTTTACCTTTGATCGCGAACTGCTGGTCCCCGAAGGGCATAAGTCTTTCCAACAGGGATGTTTCGAGTTGCTGGGCAAGTGGAAGGACCTTGGTCGCTGGAAACGACATATCTATCAGGGCGTTGCCGATACGGTCGAGCGCGAGCGTGGCCTCGAAGCCGGCACCATGTTGGAAACCGCGTGGGAAGAATTGCCTGAAGAGCTTCAGGATCTGTGGCTGTACGGCACCGACGACCTCCACATCACCTACACGTGGCGCGGTGGCAATTCGCCGATGAAGTACGGCGGTACCTTTGTTGGGATCGTGGCGGAACTGGATGAAAATTACCAGCAGCTCACCAGTGCGCCAAAAATCCGCAAACTTGAACAGTACATGAACGAAATCCGCTGCGTGGACTGCGGCGGTGCCAAACTCAATCGACAGGCCCGAAGTTTCCGCTTGGAGACCCGGCACGAATCGTTCAAGGACAAACCCAGTCTTTCAATCTCGGACGTCTGCCAACTTTCCATTGAACGCGTTCGCGATTTCTTTACTGAACTTGAGCTCGATGATGTCCGCACCTTTGTGGCCACCGAACCTCTCAAGGAAATCTGCAATCGGCTTGGCTTTTTGCTGAACGTGGGCTTGGATTATCTAACGCTGAACCGCACCGCACCGACCCTATCGGGTGGTGAAACGCAGCGGATTCGCTTGGCCGGCCAGATCGGAGCCGGTCTTGTTGGCGTGCTCTACATTCTGGACGAGCCCTCGATCGGTTTGCATGCCCGTGATAACGATCGACTGATCAGCACCCTTGAGCACCTGCGCGACCTGGGCAACACCGTCGTGGTGGTGGAACACGATGAAGACACCATGCGGGCGGCGGATTACTTGATCGATTTCGGGCCCGGCCCTGGAGTTCGTGGCGGCGAAGTCGTCGTCGAAGGCCACCCTTCGGAGATCATCAAAAACAAGAAAAGCCTGACGGCTCAGTATCTCTCGGGCCGCCTAGAGATCGAAGTCCCCGAAATTCGACGGCCAACCGATCCGGAAAAGAAATTGGTGGTCCGCGGTTGCAAACACAACAACTTGAAAAACGTTGATGTCGAAATTCCGTTAGGCAAATTCGTTTGCGTAACCGGTGTTTCGGGGAGCGGCAAAAGTTCCTTCGTCAACGGCATCCTGAAAGAGGTCCTTAAACAGGAACTCAATGGCGGCATCAGCGAAGCGGGTCCGTTTGGAGAAATCGTCGGTCTGGAATACCTGGACAAGATGATTGCCATCGATCAGTCACCGATCGGTCGCACGCCTCGCTCCAATCCGGGCACCTACGTCAAACTTTTTGACGAAATCCGCAAGCTTTACACGCAGCTTCCAGAAGCCAAAACGCGTGGCTACAAAGCCGGTCGGTTTAGCTTCAATGTTCGCGGCGGTCGCTGCGAAGCCTGTGAAGGGAATGGCTCCAACCGATTGGAGATGGACTTCCTTGCCGATGTTTGGGTCACCTGTCCTGTTTGCCAAGGAGCGCGTTTCAACCGCGAGACCTTGCAGGTCCAGTATCGCGGCAAATCGATCAGCGACGTGCTGGAGATGGAAATCGAAGAAGCCCTTGAGTTCTTCGCCAACATCCCCGCCATTGTGAAAAAGCTGCTGACACTGCAGGCCGTTGGTCTGGACTATCTGAAAATCGGTCAGCCTTCCCCCACGCTTTCGGGCGGCGAAGCCCAGCGTATCAAACTGGCTCGCGAACTATCCAAACGCTCGACCGGAAAAACGCTGTACTTGCTGGACGAGCCCACCACCGGATTGCACTTTGCCGATATTCGAATGCTGCTGAAAGTGTTGCAGGAGTTTGTTGAGTCGGGCAACACGGTTCTGGTTGTTGAACACAACTTGGACGTCATCAAGACAGCCGACTGGGTCATCGACCTTGGCCCTGAAGGCGGTTCCGGCGGCGGTAAAGTCGTTTGTAGCGGAACGCCGGAATTGGTTGCCGATTGCGACGAATCCCACACCGGCAAAGCGATCAACAAAGCCCTCAGCCCGCGACCGACAATCGATCCGCCGGCCGCAGGAAACGCTAAACGAACGCCAGCCATGGCCACGGAAATCAAAGTCGCCGGTGCGTCCCAACATAACCTGAAGACGGTTGACCTAACGATTCCTCGTGACCAAATGACGGTCTTCAGTGGCCCATCGGGAAGCGGCAAAAGCTCCATGGCCATGGATACGATCTACGCAGAAGGCCAACGCCGCTACGTGGAAAGTCTCTCGTCCTACGCTCGGCAGTTCGTTAACCAACTGGAAAAACCTCGCGTTGATCAAATCGAAGGACTTTCTCCTGCGATCGCGATCGAGCAGAAAACGCTTGGTTCGACGCCTCGTTCGACTGTCGGTACCGTCACCGAAGTCTACGACTACCTGCGGATTTTGATGGCACGTCTGGGGACTCCCTACTGCCCCGATTGCGATAAACCGGTTGGCACGCAAACCAGCGACGATATCGTCGACAAAATCCTTGAACTGCCCGAAGGCACACGACTGCTGTTGATGGCTCCAATTTCGGTCGATCAAAACCAAAGCTACGAACAGCTGTGGGATGACATCCGGGCCAACGGTTACCAGCGCGTTCGAATTGACAAACTAACTCACGAAGTCGATTCGCTGCCGGCGCTCAATCCGCGAGCGATCCATCAAATTGAAATCGTGGTCGACAGGGTTGTGGTCAAACCCGATTCTCGTTCTCGAATCGCAGACAGCATCGAAACGGCATTGTCGTTGGGCGTTGGCGTTTGCCACGTCGTGGAGCCTAATGAAGCCGTCGATGAGCCTTTCTGGAATGTCGTCAAACACTCGCAGCATTTGGCCTGCCATTGCTGCGGTCGTTCTTTCGAAACGCTGGGACCGCACAACTTCTCCTTCAACAGCCAGTTGGGTTGGTGTACCGATTGCGAAGGCTTGGGAACTCAAACCGGTGCGGATCCAAAAGTCATCATTGACGATCCGGAAAAATCCATTCGCGACGGAGCCATCACGCTGTGGCCGAACGTGAAATCGTCGGTTGCCAAACGCATGCTCAAAGCATGGACTCAAGGCACCGGCATTCCTGACAACAAACCCTTCAGTCAGCTCGACGCGCGACAGCGCCGCATGGTGTTCTTTGGCTCCGGCGATCGCTGGTTCGAAGTCGCCGACAAGGAAGGCAATGTAGAATTTTCGTTCCAGTACAAGGGGCTCTATCCGGCAATGGAAGAGGCTTCCCGGCGAAGTGCGAACTTGAGAACGCGTTTGAATTCGCTGATCGGCGAAGTCGAATGTGGTGCCTGTGGCGGAAGTCGTCTGCGAGAAGACGCCGCTGCGGTTCGCTTTCGCAAAACCACCATCGATGGTCTCTGTCGTTTGCCGATGGGCGAAATGATGGCCACGCTGAACAAGTGGAAGCTGGACAAACGTGAAAAGAAAATCGCTGGTGAGCTGATCCGCGAAATCGGAAACCGCGTCCAGTTCCTTAACGATGTCGGACTGCAGTACCTTACCTTGAACCGGACGTCGGGCTCGCTGTCCAACGGTGAAGCCCAGCGAATTCGCTTGGCCAGCCAACTCGGCAGCGGCCTCTGCGGTGTGCTGTACGTGCTGGACGAGCCAACGATCGGATTGCACCCGCGTGACAATACGCGTCTGCTGGGTGCACTGCATCGGCTCCGCGATCTTGGCAACACCTTGATCGTGGTCGAGCACGATCGCGAAGTGATCGAAAGCAGCGATGTGATCTGTGACTTTGGCCCGCAATCGGGTGTCCATGGTGGCGAGGTCGTGGCTCAAGGCGCTCCTGAAGAAGTCGCCAGCAAAAACCAAGGCGTTACCGGTCCCTACCTGAGCGGCACAGAAGGGATTCCAATTCCCGCCACCCGCCGTCCTGCTTTGTCGCTGGATGCACCTCCCGTTGGTGGCAAGAAAACAAAAAAGAAGGGCGCGAAAAAGAAGAAAGCCGCCAAGAAGAAGAAAAAGAAGAAGATGATCGACGCCAGTTCAGAGGAAACTCTGGCGATGACCTTGGACGTGGTCGGTGCTCGACACAACAACCTCAAAGATATCGAAGTCAAATTCCCGATTCAGGCGCTGACCGTCGTGACGGGGCCATCCGGTTGCGGCAAAAGCTCGCTGGTCAACGGCATCCTTTACAAAGCTCTCGCCCGTCGATTGCACCGCGCCTCGGTAACACCGGGCCAATTCAAAGGCATCCGAGGCCTCGAAGCGATCAACAAAGTGATCCGTGTCGACCAAACGCCGCTGGGGAATTCACCTTCTTCCAATCCGGCGACCTACACGGGCGTCTTTGAGAAAATCAGAGAGCTGTTTGCTCATCTGCCCGATTCGAAAATCCGCGGTTACTCGTCGCGGCGATTCAGTTTCAACGTTCCCGGCGGACGCTGCGAAGAATGCTCCGGTCAAGGAATGCACTGTATCGAAATGCATTTCCTGCCCGACGTCTGGATCCCTTGCGAGACTTGCAAAGGCCAACGCTACAACAAGGAAACGCTGGCCGTGAAATTCAACGGCAAATCGATTTCCGATATTCTGAAGATGCCGATCGGTGAAGCCGCCAAGCTATTCCGCAAAATTCCAAAAATCCGCCGCACGCTGAAAACGCTGTGCGACGTTGGTTTGGATTATGTGACGCTGGGACAGAGTGCTCCCACGCTCTCCGGTGGTGAGGCTCAACGGGTTAAACTTTCGGCAGAACTTTCACGCCCCGATACGGGACGGACGCTGTATCTGCTGGACGAACCGACCACCGGTTTGCACTTCGAGGATTTGAAGAAACTGATCGAAGTCATCCAGCGTCTGGTCGATGTGGGCAACACCGTGATCGTGATCGAGCACAATCTTGATTTGATCAAGTGTGCCGACTGGGTCATCGACATGGGGCCCGAAGCCGGACTCGATGGCGGCGAAGTCGTCATCAGTGGCACGCCGGAAATGATCGTCGAATACGCACTCGACGCGAAGGAACAACACGACGCCTTGCCACCCAAAAAGACGCGCAGCAAAAAAGCGACTGCCGGCATCCCACCGCGCAGTTGGACGGGCGAAGCGTTGGCCCCAACCCTTGCTGAAAGTCCAATTATTGAGCGAGTGCCCTACGATCCGACGGAAGACGATACGTGGGCCGATGACGACATGGACATCGATGAAGTCGGTGAATCTGTCGAGATGCCTTGGGATTCCGACGGTCGCGCTTGGCACACTAGCGGTCGCGTGGGCCGCGATGGAGAGATCATCAACTGGAGCGGAAAGATCTTGGAAGAGGTCGTTGACCGAATCGAAGCCCAAGAAGGCTTCAGTGACACGTCTTGGAACGAACGGGCAACCGTCGAGATCTTTGGCGAAGTCAAAAAGAATGGCTGGTTTCTGAATGCTTTGACGGGAGATCCATGGTTCTTGAAATTGAAGTTCCGTGTTCGTCCACGAACATTCAAACAGGAAGAACTTCAAGATCGCATTCCGCTGATGACCCCGAATCAGATGGAAGATCTACCGGTTTACGGAAACACAAATCGTGTGCAAGTCATCAACTTGAAAGGTGGCTGGCAGGAAGTCGAAATCAAAGCCCACAGCTGGGAAGAAATCGACATTCCTGAATTCTGGAAGTTCCTCGATCAGGCGATTGCCAGTTTCCAAGAGAAGATGGGAATCGAACCGACGCCCATCGAAGACCAAACGCCGTGGGCGAAACTGGGCGAGAAATGGCACTTGATGAATAAGGGCTTCGCCGCCGGTGAAGCTGCTTGGGACATGAAGGTACTGGAGTCGTTGCGTGATCTGCTACAGAAACTTGCCCCCACCGGCGAGTTCCAGTGGACCAACGAGCAGCAGGTTTATTTCCGTTTGCCGGACCGCGACGAAACGTGGGCCACGATCTTTACGAAACAGCCGGACGCCTTGACGCTTCAGTTGTCCAGCAGTGAAGAGTTCGCCAATTTGGATCAGATCGCGGATCTGGGCGATGCCACGGAAATGGAAGAGGCTGAAGGACAGCATCTGGTCAAGCTTTCGTTTGGCAACAAGACGCAGGTCACCAACAAGAAACTGAAAACGTTTCTGGAAGAACACTTGAGCGCTCAATTGGGCATCAAGAGTTAAGCCGGATCTGATTTTGAATTCAAAAACACGCAAGTCGGGCTGCACTGATTCGCGTGCATCGTAATGTTGTCACACGGCAGGTACGCGGTGATCAGCCCACACCCCAGTCGTCCATTTCAGCAACAGTAAATTTTCGGTCGTCGACAATCAATCGAGTTCCAAAATGTTTTGCGAGCAAATTGCCGATGCGATCCTGCGGAACCGTCCCAATCACTGGGACTACGGCATACTCGCGTTCTCCATCTGTATCGCAAGCAACCGCAGTGAGCAGCAATACCCGGAAATTAGATGTTTTCGTTTTGCAATGGTACAGGCGAAAGCAATCAATTTCCGCCCGCGAAATAGTTGTTCCCGTCGCCAATTCTAGCCTGTCGTGTTTTTTGTCAACAAAGGCAAGTCGTTCCGTGCGCTGTTTAGCAGCAATCAAATAAAACAGGCCACAGAACATAAAGGCAGCCATTAAACCGGCGGTAAACGTTATCCCGGCCTCCTTCGCGCTGCAAAAGAGAAATGTGAGAACAACCGCAATCAACAGAAATCCCCCAATGAACAGGGCGATGGCATTCGCGTTCACAGGAATTGTTTTGATCTTCAAAAAGTCTTCAGTCTCTGAGAGTTGCGGGTCATTCAGAAACCTCATTCCGTCGAAATTTTCAGCAAGTGCTAATTTCTTACCCATGGCAATTTGGCTCACAAATCAAGATGTTTAAGCGAGATAACGTCCGTGATCACCGAACCGGAATCATCGATCATCCATTTCAAAAACACGCGCAAGTCCGGCTTCCCGCGCTTCACATTGTCATCCTGCGTCTTGCAGTATCGCCCGAGTCGCCATCAGTAACTGCCCCAGCATGTTTTTGCCAGTGCCGTCACCACCATCACCCCAAAATGAGTCGTTTTCCGTGTGTTCGACGATTTTAGCATCACCTGTCGAAAGCAGTAGTTCGCGAAGTTCGTCATGCTGGGTAAATTTTGCGAGCAGGGCTTCTCGCATTACATTGAGTTTAGCAGATTCCCAATCTCGACGAAGTTTACGCTTTCGATCGCGCCCCATTCTCGCTGCGAGCATCGGAGAGTTGGCTTTTCGAATTTCTTCGCGGTCTTTCGTTTCCTTAAATTTTTGCGACTGAAAATAGTGCTCAGCAGTTGGATACCGTTTCTTTTTGATTGTAATCGGATAGTCGGCGAAATTCGAGAATTCCCCGTATTCATCACCAACACTGTAGAATTTAACGGCTACGTTCATTTTACTTGCGATCCTCCAAGACCGGGGACTGCTCTGCAGCTAACCAGCACCAGCCAGCAACGGAGCGAAAAAAAGGCCGGCGGAAGCCTTGCGACAACCGCCGACCTTCGGCGGTTGAAAGCTTCCTAACAGAAAGTCAATCAATCACCCGAACGACAACACCGGAACCGACGGTCCGGTTCCCTTCTCGAATCGCAAATCGCGATCCTTCTTCGCAGGCCACTGGCCTCAGTAGCCTGACGGACAAACGAACGCCGTCGCCAGGCATCGCCATGTCAGCATCCAGAATCTCAACGCGACCGGTGACGTCGGTCGTGCCAAAGAAAAACTGAGGCTGATAGCCGGTGCCAAACGCCGTATGGCGTCCGCCCTCGCTGCGATCCAGCACGTAGACTTCGGTTTCGATCTGACTGCAAGGCACAATCGAACCCGCAGCCGCCAAAACCTGCCCGCGCTGCACTTCGTCGCGAGCGATCCCGCGCAGCAACAGACCCACATTCTGACCCGCACTTCCCTCGTCCAGAACTCGGCCGAACGTTTCGACTTGAGTCACGACGGTGGAAACGATCTCGCTGCCCTTGCCCACGATGTCGACGCGATCTCCACTGCGGACGATTCCCGCTTCGATCTTTCCCGTGACTACCGTACCGCGGCCTTCGATCATGAAAACATTCTCGATCGGCATTTGAAACGGCTTGTCAATGTCACGCTTAGGATCGGGAATCGAACCATCCAGAGCATCCAGCAATTGCTCGATGCAGGCGATCGAATTCGGATCGGCCGGATTCTCGAGAGCCAGTTTGGCGCTGCCGCGAACGAACGGAACCTGACTTTCGTCAAACCCGTACTGCGTCAGCAAATCTCGAATCTCCATCTCGACCAACTCGATAAGCTCGGGATCGTCGACCAGATCGCACTTGTTCAAAAACACAACCAAGTGAGGGACTCCGACCTGACGCGCCAGCAAAATATGCTCGCGCGTTTGAGGCTGAGGCCCATCGGCGGCGGAGGTCAGCAGGACAGCGCCGTCCATTTGAGCCGCACCGGTGATCATGTTTTTGATGTAGTCCGCATGACCGGGGCAATCGATGTGGGCATACGTTCGCGCATCCGTCTGGTACTCGACGTGAGCCGCAGTAATGGTGACGGTTTTCGATTTATCACGAACGATTCCTCCCTTTGCGATTTGGTCATACGGTTTAAAATTGGCCAGACCTTTTTCGGACTGCACACGCAAAAGAGCAGCCGTCAAAGTGGTCTTGCCGTGATCAATGTGACCGATAGTGCCGACATTGACGTTCAGTTTTTCGTTGCCATTAGCAACGCTACGAGTGTTCATCTCCTTGGCCATTTTTTCTCCTTTGAAAAAGTAAAGTTGTGGTGCGGTCAGATTTCAAAAATCGAAAATCTTCCAACACCGGAGACAAGTCACAAAAACGTCACCACGCGAGAACCGTATTCGCTTGCCAGGCGTTTAGGGTCCTCATCTGCGTCGTGGCGTAGATATGCTTCCGAAATGATTTGGCGGTAGGTGGGCGTTTTCGCTCGGACACCTGCTGCATACCGATAGCGCAGCTGCGTTAGCGGCACGATCGGTGCCGTATGGACAGGGATATCGGGATTTGGTTCGCAGGGTATTTGCCCGGCAAGGACTCCCGGTACAATGCGGGGCCAACGTCCGGAACTCGAATCGATCCAATTATGAAAATTCATGCAACCACCATTCTGACTGTCGAAAAAGACGGAAACGTCGCCATGGGAGGTGACGGACAAGTCACCCTTGGCAACGCGGTCATGAAAGCCGACGCTATGAAAATCCGGCGCTTGCTCGACGGCAAAGTCCTTGTCGGATTCGCGGGCAGTAGCGCCGACGCGTTCGCATTGATGGAACGATTCGAGGGCTTCCTCAAGGACTCGCCCAAAAATATCACGCGAGCCGCCACCGAACTGGCCAAGCAGTGGCGGATGGACAAAGCTCTGCGGCAACTCGAAGCGCTGTTGATTACCACCGATGGCAAAACGATCTTGCTGGTCAGCGGAACGGGAGACGTGATTTCTCCGACCGATGGAATCGCCGGCATCGGATCGGGAGGGAATTTTGCGATCGCGGCAGCCCGAGCACTCAAGCAACACAGTTCACTTTCTGCTGAAGAAATCGTGCGTGAAAGCCTGACCATCGCCGGCGGCATCGACATCTACACCAACACCAATATCGTTGTCGAATCGATTGGCTAATTTCAGATTCTACTCCGAACAACGACGAACTTTATTTAGCGATTACCCATGACTCAAAACACCACCGTTTTTAAGCCCAGCGAAACTGTTGAGCAGTTGGATCGCCACATCGTCGGCCAAGCCGAAGCCAAGCGCGCCGTCGCGATCGCGATTCGCAACCGTTGGCGTCGCCAGCAATTACCCGAAGAGATGCGAAACGAAGTCTCGCCCAAAAACATCCTGATGATCGGCTCGACGGGTGTCGGCAAAACGGAAATCGCTCGCCGACTGGCCAAAATGACGGGCTCGCCATTTATCAAAGTCGAAGCGTCCAAGTATACCGAAGTCGGCTACTATGGTCGCGATGTTGAAAGCATGGTTCGCGAACTGGTCGACAATGCGATTTCCATCGTTCGCCAAAACGAACAGGAACGACTTAAACCCGACGCCGACGAGAAAACCGAAAACCGTTTACTGGATTTGCTTTGCCCCACCCCGGATGCGTTTTCGATGGCCAACTCCGGTCAGGTAGAACCCCTCGAATCGCACGAGCGAACCCGTGAAAAATTTCGCCAGATGCTGATCGATGGTGAACTGGAAGATCGCACGGTGCAGATCTCCGTCGAAGCCAAATCCTCTCCGATGATGATCGGCGGCATGGGGATGGATCAGATGGACGGCGATTTACAGAGCATGATTGAGAAAATGATGCCAAAATCGCAATCCAGTCGCGAGATGAAAGTCAGCGACGCTCGCAAGGTTATCTTTGAACAGCAGTGCGACGCGATGATGGACGAAGACAAAGTCAACGCGACGGCGATCGAACTTGCTCAGAACGAAGGCATGATTTTTCTGGACGAGATCGACAAAGTCATCGCCAGCGAATCCAAATCGGCGGACGTTTCTCGACAGGGCGTGCAGCGGGACTTGCTGCCGATCGTGGAGGGGACGTCGGTCAAAACGCGACATGGCTACATCCAAACGGACCACATTCTGTTTATCGCCGCCGGAGCATTTCATAAAAACCAGCCCAGCGATTTGATGCCTGAACTGCAGGGACGGTTTCCGATTCGCGTTGAATTGAACGATCTGACCGAAGAAGATTTTGTTCGCATCCTGACCGAACCTAAAAACAGCCTGACGCGGCAGTATGCGGCGCTGCTGGAAACTGAAGAAGTCAAATTGGAGTTCGCTGAAGATGGCGTTCGCGAACTGGCACGGATCGCCACACGAGTCAACGAGACGACCGTCAACATTGGAGCCCGCCGTTTGTATACCATCCTCGAACATCTGCTGGAGGAACTAAGCTACGAGGCGCCTGACATGTCGATGGGCAGCGTCACGATCAATGCGGCTTATGTGACCGACCGATTGGGCAAAGTCGTCGAAGATGAAGATCTCAGTCGCTACATTCTTTAGGTTCAACAGGCGGGCCTACTGTCGCTCGCTTACATCCAGTAAAATTTCAAACCCTGCAATCATTCCGCTTTCCTACGATTAATAGCATGTCAAAGAAAAACATTAACGATATCGACGTCGCATCCAAAACCGTTCTCATGCGAGTCGACTTTAACGTCCCGCTGGACGACGACCTGAAAATCACAGACGACCGTCGCGTCGAAATGGCGTTGCCGACGATCAAATCCGTGATCGATCGCGGTGGAAAGCTGATCCTGATGAGCCACCTTGGACGCCCCAAGGGCCAAGCCAATCCAAAGATGAGCCTCAAGCCAGCGGCCGATCGATTGGGCGAACTGCTGGGTTCTACCGTTCATTTCGCCAGCGACACCGTTGGCCCCGACGCGTCTGCCAAAGCCGAAGCGTTGGCCGATGGCGAAGTGCTGGTCCTCGAAAATCTTCGCTTTGACGAGCGTGAGAAAAACGGCGACGATGCGTTTGCTTCACAACTGGCTGCCTTTGCGGACATTTACTGCAACAACGCTTTTGGCACGTGCCATCGCGAACATGCTTCGATGTTCGGCGTCCCCAAAGCGATGGGAAGCCAACCGAAAACTGTGGGTTCGCTGGTCGAAAAAGAGATCAAGTATCTTAGCGGAGTCATTGCGACACCGGATCGTCCCTTTGTGGCGATTCTGGGCGGAGCGAAAGTTTCTGACAAAATCAAAGTCATCGAAAACTTGTTGGGCGTTTGCGATCACATTTTGATCGGCGGCGCGATGGCCTATACGTTCTCGCTGGCCAGCGGCGGACAGGTCGGTGGCAGCTTGGTCGAAAAAGACAAAGTCGATCTGGCGAAAGAGCTGATGGAAAAATCCGGTGGCAAATTGGTGCTTCCCGTCGACACCCACTGTGGCGACGATTTCAATGCCGAGTGCAACAAGCAAGTTGTCAAAGCGGGCGAAATTCCAGATGGCTGGGAAGGCTTCGACATTGGCCCGGAAACGGCAGCACAGTTTGCAGACATTATTAAGTCGGCCAAAACCGTTGTTTGGAATGGCCCGATGGGTGTGTTCGAGATGGCCCCCTTCGCCGAAGGTACCGAAGCCGTCGCCCAAGCCATTGCCGACAGCGAGTCGGTTTCGATCATCGGGGGTGGCGACAGTGCTGCTGCGATTGCACAGCTAGGATTCGCAGATTCAGTAACTCACGTGAGCACCGGCGGTGGTGCCAGCCTTGAGATGCTGGAAGGCAAATCGTTTGCGTCAGTAGAAGTTCTCGACGACGCCTAGTATTCAAGTCAGCTGCATGGATGCCACCGACAGCTTTCTATTGCAACGCATTGCCAATGAGTGAATCGATAAAAACTACCGAAGAACTTCCTGAAACGCCCACCATCTGGATTGATGCCGACGCCTGTCCGGTTGCGATCAAGGACCTTGTCTTTCGTGTCTCACGGCGGCTGATGGTCAAAGTTGTCTTGGTCGCCAACAAATCCATCGTGGTGCCAAAGTTCGAACTGATCACTTCCCTGTTGGTGAGCTCGGGTGCGGACGTTGCCGACAATACGATCGTGGCAAAAATGAGCGCCGGCGACATTGTCATTACCGGCGACATTCCCTTGGCCGACCGTGTTGTCGGGAAAAATGGAATCGCCATCGGGCCGCGCGGCGAGCTGTTTGACGAATCCAGCATCAAGGGCCGATTGGCGACTCGAGATCTGATGGAGAAGTTTCGGGCGGCTGGCATGGAGACCAAGGGCCAAAAGCCGCTCGTTCAAAAGGATGTTCAGGCTTTCGCCAACCAATTGGATCGCATCGTGACGCGGCGATTGAGAAAACGAAAAAAGTAAGCCTGAGGTTGAGGGTTTCGAAATCCCTCACCCCGAGCAGAGACAGCCAACACTACGCTGCACGCGTTGAGAACTAACCCTACAACACGGCTGCAATCGATTTGCAGATCTGATCCCGATTGCTGGCGTTGATTCCAGCAATATTAATGCGGCCGCTATTGAGGATGTAGATCGAATGCTCCTCGCGTAGTTTAACCGCTTGCTCCTTGCTTAAACCGGAGTAGCTGAACATCCCCCGCTGCTGATTGATGAAATCAAAATCATGCTCGGGAGCCAGTTGCTTCATCGTGTCGACGAACTGTGACCGCAATCCGCTGATTCGCTCACGCATTTCGTCCAGTTCTGCTGCCCACTTTGTTTGCAGCGTTGCATCCGCAAGGATCGTGTTCACGATCGCGCCGCCGTGGGTTGGCGGATTGGAATACATCGTACGAATGATTGTCTTGACTTGGCTTTGCATCGCCGTTTTGGCTTGCTCGCTGGTCGAGACGATCGTGATGCCCCCCACGCGCTCTCCGTACAGACCAAAGTTCTTGGAGAATGAATTGCAAATGATGGCCTCTCGATTTCCACCAGCGAAGTAATCGCGAAGCGGTTGGGCGTCGGCCTCCAGCCCTGACCCGAACCCTTGATAGGCAAAATCGAATACGGGAATCAAGCCTCGTTCGCTCACCAATTCCAACAATTGTTTCCACTGGTCGGCATTAAGATCGACACCGGTTGGATTGTGGCAAGCCGCGTGCAGCAAAATAGCTTGCCCGGCTTTGGCTTCGTCAAAAGAACCCATCAGGGATTCGAAATCCAAGTTCACGCCACGCTCATCAAGGTAGGCGTAGTTTTTCACGTGGAAACCGGCGCGGCCAAAAATCTTAGGATGATTGGCCCATGTCGGTTGGCTCATCCAGATCGTGTCCACGCCAACGGCACTTTTGAGCAGTTCGCCGGTGACGCGCAGTGCTCCGGTTCCGCCAGGTGTTTGCGACGTGGCCCATGGAATCGAATCGGCAACAGAGCCCAACACCATGCGGCCGGCTTTCTCGTTGTAGGCCGGCATCCCGTCGATCGGCAGGTAGGACTTATTGGCACCCGCATCCAACAGAATCTGTTCGGCGTCAGCGACAGCGCCCATCAATGGGGTTTGACCATTTTCGTCTTTGTAGACGCCGATGGTCAGGCTGATTTTCGCATCGTTGGTGTCGTTACGGAATAGTTCGTTGAGCCCAAAGATTGCGTCGGGCGGAAGAATGGGTGCAGATTCAAACATGATTACTTTCGAAAGAGGTTCTATCGAAGAAAAAGGTAATTGGAACCGCCGGTTTTGACAAGACTCGGCTTGTCGCGGATCCTTAATCCATGGCCCATTTACGTGGCTTGGGATACTTATTTCCGTGGCTGGGTTTCAGCCTCGTAGTTGTCCAAGTGATCCAGCACATAGGCACTCCACTTGGCCTTGAGCTGATCAAAATCCATTTCGTAAACGGGCTCAATGTGGAGGCCAAGGCCCGTATTTCCCGTGCTGTCGAACCGGGAGATCAGATCCGGAAGCTTTGTTTTCATTTCCGGATCATTCAACAGAAAATCGACCAGCGTCATCACTTGCCAGTAACGATGGAGCTGAACTCGGCCGGTCGTCGTCAATTTCGCGAGGTCTCCCCGAGCCTCCGGATTTTCCATCCCGGTTCGGATCAGCTTGTGAAGCCCCTGTTGAGGATGGAATCTCGTTTGCGTGTAGTTGGCCAGGCCTTCCTGAAACCATCCCGTTCCCGAGAAGTTAATTCTTCCCATGGAACCGGCGATCGAATGCGTAAACTCATGTGTGAAGACCGGACGTTTGGTTCCCCATTTGGGATCGAAGAAACTAGCCCCGATGCCTTGCAAGTGACAGCCGCTGGCCGTCGGCGGGGTCACGGTGGCGATATACTGGTCCCCCAGACGCTTGAAGATTCTCAAATATTCTTTGCGGTCCTTAGCCACGACCAACACGGGCGGCCGCGCGTTTTCTTTCTCCTTCCAC
>CAZDZX010000063.1:0-17561 GCA_964510005.1 uncultured Pirellulaceae bacterium | reverse complement strand
GCTAAAATTAGGCGAGATCCAACGAACCGCTGGTGCTTCATCGCTCAAAAAAACAGCAAAGTCTAAATCTCGATTGAGCAGTATTGGCCTGAACACGGTACTGCGAACCTCAGAACATTTTGCTCTGGCCGTCTTCGGCTGGCGGTTCCACACGCATGTGCTCGTAACCCTTCTGGGTTGCCACACGACCGCGAGGCGTTCGCAGAATCAACTCCATCCTCAACAGAAACGGTTCGACTTCATCGGTCAGCGTATCGGTCGAAGTGTTCATGGTCGCGGCAATGGTCTCGATGCCGGTCGGCCCTCCCATGCAAATTCGAATCAAGGTATCGAGGTACTTGCGATCTTGGCGGTCCAGTCCCAGCGAATCGATCTCGGCAACTTCCAGCGCCTCCTTGGCCACCGGCATCGTGATCACTCCATCGGCTCGGCTCTGAGCGTAGTCCCTCACCCAGCGGAGGCGATTGTTGGCAACCCGCGGCGTGCTGCGGGAACGCTCGGCAATCTCAATCGCCGCTTGATCGTCGATCTCAATGGACAATTTCCCGGCGTTGCGCCGAACGATCTCGGTCAGTTCTTCCAGCGAATAAAAATCCAGATGCTCGCGAAGCTGAAAACGGTCTCGCAAAGGACCCGTCAACATCCCGGCTCGAGTCGTCGCTCCGATCAGCGTAAACGATTTCAGTTTAAAGGTATGGGTCCGCGCATTGATGCCCTCACCCAGCACCATTTCGATGCGAAAGTCCTCCATCGCGGTATACAGATACTCTTCGACGGCTTTGGGGATCCGGTGAATCTCGTCAATAAAGAGAACTTGCTTGGGACGCAGATTCGTCAAACTGGGGACCAGATCTTTGGGTGCCTTCAGTGTCGGACCGGAAAGAAAATCGACCGGCACGCCCATCTCGGCGGGAATCACTGTGGCAAACGTTGTCTTGCCCAGCCCCGGGGGACCGTCAAAAAGGATATGACCGAGGACTTCATTTCTCTTTTTGGCCGCATCGATGGCGATCGAAAGACGGTTAATGATGTCTCGTTGCCCGACCATTTGGTCCATCCGCAACGGACGCAAGTGGGGATCGTCATCGTCGGGGGCCGGGTTGTTCGATAAAATTACTTCTCGTGGCATTCGCCTGACCGCTGGATTGGGGAAGACCGAGTAATATAGCAGAGCAACGTTTTAAATCGAGTTGACCAAAGTCCGTTTGAAAAACACGGGCTCCCACCTTTGGATTCATCCATGGCAAAATCCAGAAAATACGTCAGTTCCCTCGTTCGCGCACTGGAACAGTCCGATGCGTTGGCCTATCTGATTCAATTGGGAGACGGCTGCCAATCCATTTTGTGGGCCAACGAAGGCTGTCTCGCTTGGCTGGGCTGCTCAATCGAAATCGCGTCAGCGGCTTCGTTGAAATACACCGCCGGTTCGCCAACGGAGGCTTTGCACGGTCTGGCCCTGCCTCCGGACTGGTTTGAAACCCAAAGTAAGGAAATCCGCAGCGGGACGATTTCGAAACTCGATCATCCCTCCCGCCAGCCAGCCCTTGCCAGCATCACAGCGATTCCGTTCTTCCAAGCGGATGCCAAAGCCCAAACCTATCTGGTCATTTTCGACGAGTCTGAACTGGAATCTCAACAGCACGATGCCGCTCATACGATCCACGATCCAAATCGACTTCACGCCGCGTTGGCGTTGAACAACAGCGTCAGCCGATTCTCGTTGGAAAACTTGGTCGGGAAATCATCCGCGGCCCGCAACTTGATTCGCAAAGTCGAAGCCGCCAGCGAAAGTCGCTGCAATGTCCTGATTTCGGGACCGCCGGGAAGCGGACGGGAGCACGTTGCCCGCTCCATCGCCAACACCTCCGCCGCCGGTGACGCTTCCAATGTCATTTCCATCCACGGCTCCATCGCCGACCCGGTGATGATTCAGGAAGCGATGAAGTCACTGCTGCGTTCTTCGGAATCGCAATCACAAACCGATGAAGTGTTACTGTTGCTGGATGTGGATCTGCTCAAACCTGTCGCTCAAAACGAAATGCTTGGTTTTCTTGAGTTGCCAAACTTCACCGCCCGCGTGCTGTCGACTGCCAGCGAGAACCTCGAACCGATCAACACAGATTTGATCCACGCGATTTCGACGCTGCAAATTGAACTGGTGTCCTTGGCACAGCGGAAAGAAGACCTGCCCCTGCTGGCTCAGCAGATTCTCGAATCCCACAACCGTAACCAAACCAAACAGCTGTCTCGATTTTCAGAGCAGGCGATGGAAGCCATTTGCGAATGCGATTGGCCCAACAATTTTGATCAGCTGTCGGCGACGATTCAGGCGGCGACCGAATCGGCTTCCGGCAGCATCATTGAGCTTTCCGATTTCCCGGATGCGTTTCATCAACGGATCAACGCTCAGCAAAGCGTAAAAAAACCGGACGAGTCCATCGATTTGGATGCCTACTTGCTGGACATCGAAAAACGACTGGTTGAAAGAGCACTGGATCGATCCAAGGGCAACAAAACGGCGGCGGCCAGTTTGCTGGGCATCAGTCGCGCGAAATTGCTTCGCCGATTGCAGCAGTTCAATCTTACCGACGCCGCCAGCGACGATGACCAATTGCTGGACGAATCTGTTTTCGAGGAGGCACCGTGACTTCCGATTTCGACATTTTGCCTCCGCTGGTCGTGGCAGCCCATTCGCCTCGTTGGACTTCCTTGATTCTGAAGAACGCCAATCGCGACGCCGTGACCACTCAATGGTTTCCCGGGATCGATGCGGCCATCAAACTCGCGGCACAACATTCCGGCTGCGCGATGATCGTTGAACTGCCCAAAGTGGAATCGGGAAATCAGCAACAGCTGGAGCGAATGCTGGCCCAACTGGGGAGTCTGGTCAACAATCCATGGCAGATGATGATCTTTGTCGTCGGCGATGCCGCCCATGAGCCCTTTCGAGAGTCGATTCTGCGACTATCGGTCCAACTGGCGACCTCAGTGCTGGATTTCGACGCTTTGTGGGCTCGTTCGATGCTTCATCTGAAAAATCATCGAATTCGGGATCTTTCGGTTGAGCAGTGGGTTGAAGCACGGTTTCCTTTTGCGTGACCATGGCACGAACGGGGCCATTGGTGTTAAATAGTCGCCCCAACCGGAACTCAATCCACAAGCAATCTGATGACGCAAGATAATTCTGAAAACGCTGTTCGTGAATGCCTTAAAACGATCAAGGACCCGGAAACAGGTCGAGGCCTTTCCAAACAGGTGACCTCCGTGGCGGTGACCGATGATTCCATCAAAGTCGACGTAGGATTGAGCTCCTTTGCGGCCGCCATTGCAGACGACTTCAAAGCGACGGTCGCAGAGACGCTCTCCAAAACATTCTCCGGAAAGTCGATCGACGTTTCGATCTCCGATTACGATCGACCCCCCCAACCGCTGGGTCAGATTGGCTTGCGCTGCAAAGCCGTAATCGCGGTCGCGGCTGGAAAAGGCGGTGTGGGTAAAAGCACCGTCGCCACCAGCCTTGCCGTGGCCTTGAATCGAGCGGGTTCCAGTGTCGGTTTGCTGGATGCCGACGTGTATGGGCCTTCGATCCCCCAGCTGACCGGCATTCGCGGCCAAGCCGTCCGGGCTGAGGATGGTGAAAAGATCGCGACGTTGGACTTCAATGGAATCCCCGTGATGAGCATCGGGTTTATGGTGCCTCCAGGGGAAGCCGTGATCTGGCGTGGTCCAATGCTGCATTCGGCCGTCACCACGTTTGTGAAGAACACCGACTGGGGAGATCTGGACTATCTGATCATCGATATGCCACCAGGGACGGGTGACATTGCCTTGAGTTTGTCGCAATTGCTTCCGCTGACCGGTGCGATCATTGTCTGCACCCCGCAGGAAGTCGCTTTGATTGACGCGGTGAAAGCCGTTGGCATGTTCCGGAAAGTCAAAATCCCAGTGCTCGGCTTGATCGAGAACATGAGCAGCTTTATCTGCCCCGACAACGGTAAGTCCTACGACATTTTTGGCAAAGGCGGTGCCAAGGATTATGCCAACGACGCCAGTATTCCTTTCCTCGGGGAGATCCCGCTGAACATTGGACTTCGTCAGCGTGGTGACGACGGCAAGATGGGTGACAACTTTGACGATCCCGCTGTGGCACCGTATCTGGAATCGTTAGCCAAAGAGTTGGTTCATACGTTGGCGAAAAATGCGGCCGCCAATCCACCAACGCCTTCACTGCCAGTGATTGGTTAGTTAGTAAGCGACAGGATGCAAACACTCCGATGCGTTTACGCTTTCGCGAGTTGCATCAGGAAGTAAACCGGAACGGCCAGATAGCCCATCAGCATCAACCCGATGCAGGCTCTGCCCATCCAACTGGCGTAGCGGCGAAACAGAAAGACCGACAAACCGATCCCCATGCAAGCCTCTGCGATCATCATCGGCACCCCGAAGTGATTCGGGTTGTAGTAAGAAACCGGTGAGCGGAACCGGTAGTTGGACAGGGGAAAGAAGTGTCGATGGGCGTCTTCAACGTGAACGGGAAAATCGAGGGCGAGGTGCGCTAGGCAGGAACCGGCGAACAGTACCAGCAAAACCCCCACGACTTTGCTCCAATAGTGGCTCAATGCAATCCCGACGGCTAGCAGACACAGCGCCAGCGGAATCGAGTTCCCCCAAGCGACCACATCCTGCCAAAACGGGCTGTAGTAGACGTCTCGCCAGATCGTCGATTCTGGGGTGCCCTTGAACTTCTCGATGCCGTAGAGCACGAAAATGGCGGCGTCGGGAACAATGCCTCCAGCGATCGCCACCAGATTGCGGGGAAGATCTCCCGGGCGGCCAAACAGTGCCGTCCCCACGAGGATATGAGTTTGTGTCATCATCGGAGAGCTGGCCTTCGTTTCGTGGATCGCCTGCGGACCGATTCGCAGAGCGCATAAAAATAGGGCTGCAAGCAGCCCTTTCTCGTTGTATCAAACAAAGTCAATCAAGCGTCGCGCTTACTTTTTGCGCTTAGCTTTTTTCTTCTTTGTCTTTTTCTTTTTAGTAGCCTTTTTAGTAGCCTTTTTCTTTTTCTTCTTGGCTACTTTCTTCTTCTTTTTAGCCTTCTTTTTCTTCTTGGCTACTTTTTTCTTCTTCTTCTTTTTAGCAACCTTCTTCTTTTTCTTCTTGGTTACTTTTTTCTTCTTAGCAGCTTTTTTTTTGGCGGTTTTCTTTTTCGCCTTTTTCTTCTTTTTGGCCACAGGACGTCCTCCTAAAAATTGACCTGAATCATGCCACACGTTGCGACACTCATCAAAAATTTAAAACCAATTACGGTTTAATAAAACCTAAACTCGATTGCGTCTTTGAATCAATTCGCAAACGACAAACAAGTTATCGGTTAACAACGATTAGAGTTTTAGAAAATGACCCATCTTTTTCAATGTTGTTTTGAGCGCTTTCGAAAGTTTTTTTCGCGCAGAAAACTAAAATCCAGTCTTACCCAAACCAACAACACGCTGCGAAAAAGTTTTTCGCCAATCAATCACCCGGTCAAGTTACAAATTTTCAACTGCAACAACCTGTAAACAGTTATTGCGAGCGTTGCGAATCATTCAAAGCGTAAACAAAAGTGAGTTACGTAACCGCAGCAGCAAGTCATGACGCGTTTTTGAAAAGCTTTCACGGTCCACCGCACGCTATTTCAACGCGTCACACCGCATTCAAAACGTGAATTTCACTTAGAACAAACAAACATTTTCAAAATGAGAAACACAACTCGTCTGTTTTTTTAAAAACAACGTCCGACTCTCTTCAAGTAAGATGTTTTTTAGTGGCAAAGCTTCTTGTTTTGCGACACATCGATTCAATTCGCAAAAAAGTGCACTTTTGAAAACGATTTTCTGTTTGTTAAATCCAAACGCACTGCAAAAATTTGTTTGCGAACAATCAGGCGAGCAAAAAGAAAAAATGCATGACTGATTGGAAGCGTTTTTTTTATTTTTTTTGTGAAAAGTTATCCGAGAACGCTGCAAGACTCCCTTTGAACGACAAAAATTCGCAAACTACAACTCCCACGCGTTGCCGCTTGTAACCTTTGTTGGAACTCATCAATGATTCGCATTTCTGTTTTTGTGCTGTGTTTCTTCTGCATTGAAGCGCTGTTATCGGGTTCGCTCGTCTGGGCTCAAGATACTGTTGCCACTCGCGATGACTGTGTGCGGTTTGCAACCTTCAATGTCGCACTCAATCGAAAGAAGAAAGGCGATCTAACAGCAGAACTTCGAACCGGATCCAAATCCGCATCCAAACTCGCAGCCATTATTCAAACGGTGCGACCGGATGTACTGCTGCTAAACGAAATCGATTTCGACGAAGGAAAGTCACTGCGAGAATTCGAGAAGTACCTTGCCAAACCTCAACATGGGCAGAAAGCCATTGAGTATTCCCATCGCTACGTGGCTCAAGTTAACACAGGTGTCGACTCCGAAGTCGATGTCGACGGTGATGGCCGCAAGGGCTCACCTCAAGATGCCTTTGGTTATGGCGTTTTCCCAGGCCAGTACGGCATGGCGGTCCTTTCCCGCTACCCGATCCCAGTCGACAAAATTCGCACCTTTCAAAAGTTCCTCTGGAAGGACATGCCCGGGGCGTTGATCCCAACCAACCCCGGCACCAAGGAAGCGTGGTATTCGCCGGACGTCTGGAAAGTCTTCCGACTCTCCTCGAAAAGCCACTGGGACCTCCCGATCCAAACCGGTTCGAAAACCATCCACTTCCTCGTCAGCCACCCCACCCCGCCGGTGTTCGATGAAGAAGAAGATCGCAACGGAAAACGAAACCACGACGAGATCCGAATCTGGGCGGACTATGCCAGCGGCAAAGCCGGTTATCTCTACGATGACAAAGGAACCCAAGGAGGACTTAAGGATGGCGAGCACTTTGTGATTGCCGGCGACCTCAACGCGGATCCCCACGACGGTGACAGCGCAGACAACGCCATCAACCAACTGCTTAAACATCCCCGCATCGGCAGCCAACCCTGCCCCGCCAGCGCGGGCGGCAAGTTCTACGCTGAAAAAGATGGTGGAGCCAATCGGAACCAAAAAGGCGATCCGTCTCATGACACCTCGAACTTCAACGATCGCACGGTAGGCAACATGCGAGTCGACTACGTGCTGCCCTCCAAAAGCCTCACCGTAAAACACAGCGGTGTCTTCTGGCCGGCGCCCGACCAACCGGGAAGCAAACTGGCTGACGTTTCCGATCATCGCTTGGTCTGGATCGATATCGAAAAATAATGGCGACGGTCCTGCAAAGTGAATTGCACTCCGTCGAACCGGTGAAGATTTAAGGGAATGGCAAGTCGTAAGGACTGTGCGGACATCATGCCCCCGTTAAAAGACGGTGTTCTTCTCCATCATTGAAACTACCGGACCTTCATTGCCGAAAAGAAAACCATTGGGTGTTCTTTAGGAATGAAGCTTGAGCAAGCTGAAAAAAAGCAAAAGCCGTCTGCTGGGTAAAGCCAACAAGACCAAGGTCAACGATCATGCGCCGCGACAGGAAGCGTTTATCGACTACCTCCGCAGCGAATGTCACTTGGCTGAAAACACAATCGCGGCCTACAAACGCGATGTCGCCAAGTTCCATGAATGGCTGGGACAGCGCGCGATTCCGGCACTCACCATCCGCGACCTTTCGGATTACGTGGCGTTGCTGAATTCGAGGGAACTGGCTCCGTCATCGATCGCCCGAAACGTCGTCGCGGTGAAGATGTTCTTCCGCTACCTGCAACTCGAAGGCGTTTTACTCGACAACAAAGTCGAATTGCTGGGCAGCCAAAAGTTATGGCAGCGAATCCCCGGAGTGATGTCGCCCAAGGAAGTCGAACAATTCCTCGACGCTCCCAAGCGAATCGAAATTTACCATTGGCGGGACAGAGCGCTGTTGGAGTTGCTGTACGCCACCGGTTGCCGCGCCTCCGAGCTGTGCGGGTTGCGACTGCGCGATATGCATCTGGAGGAGCGATTCTGCAAAGTCCAAGGTAAGGGCGGCAAACAGCGGATCGTTCCATTGGGGGATGCGTCCATCGAGGCCGTCGAAAATTACCTCAAACGGCAGCGCCCCAATCTGGCGCGCCATCGGCCTGACGAAACGGACTGGTTGTTGCTAACGCGATCGGGACGAGCGATGCGCCGCGAGGCGGTTTGGGAACTGGTAAAAAAGTACGCCTTGCTCGCCGACATCGACGTCAAGATCAGCCCCCACACGCTGCGCCACAGCTTTGCCACCCATTTACTGGCCGGCGGCGCGGACCTGCGGCAGGTTCAGGAGATGCTGGGCCACGCCAGTATCGCGACGACTCAGATCTACACCCATGTGGACCAGTCGCGTTTGAAAAAAGTTCACCAGCAATTCCACCCCCGAGCTTAAACGGCCTCGGCGAACTCAGCGGACTCGGAATCCCGCACACCGGGAATCCTGTACACCACCCTGCCCCGCCTCCTATCCGGCGATCAGGAATAAGGCGAACAGGAAAATCAACACCTTGGATCGTGATAGCCGTAGCGGTATCATCGTGTCATGGCAAAAAGCGATACAAAACCGACTCCCAATCAAGTCATCCGTGTCCTGCTGGTGGACAACGACAAAGATCATGCACGGGCGATGACCGAAAGCCTTGATCGCATCGGCATGACCACCACCACGGCGACCTCCGGCCCCGACGGCGCCAAGACGCTTACCGAGAACCTGTTCGACATCGTCGTTACCGATTTGATGATGAACGAATTCGACGGCATGCAGATCCTGCGGCAGGTGAAAGAAACCCAACCCGAATGCGAAGTCGTGATGGTGACGGGACACGCATCGGTCCCCCTGGCCGTTGAAGCGATGAAGGAGGGTGCGTTTAACTTTCTGGAGAAACCGATCACGCCTAAACGGTTGCAGGCGATCGTTGTCAAAGCATCCGAATCGGTCAAGCTTCGCAAACAGAACCAGCAACTGCGCAGTCGCTTGGATGAAAAATTCGGATTTGAAAATCTGATCTACGCCAGCGAGAGCATGAAGAGCGTGGTGCATCGTCTACAGCGGATCGCACCCACCGATGCGGGCGTTTTGATTACCGGCGAAACGGGATCCGGAAAAGACGTTATCGCCCAAGCCATTCACCAGAACAGCCCGCGCAAGAAAAAACCCTTCGTGGCCATCAACACCGCGGCGGTCGCCGAGCACTTGGTCGAAAGCGAACTGTTCGGCCACGTCAAAGGCGCCTTCACCGATGCCATCTCCGATCGCGAAGGCAAATTCGAATACGCCAATGGCGGCACGTTGTTTCTAGACGAAGTCGGTGACATGCCGATGCCGACCCAAATCAAACTGCTGCGTGTCCTCGAAGAAAGAGAAATCACTCCCGTTGGCGACAACAAACCGATCCCGGTCAACGTCCGCGTCCTTGCGGCCACGAACAAGGACCTTGAAAAAGAAATCGAAGCCGGTCGCTTTCGCAGTGACCTGTACTTTCGATTGAAAATCGTGACCGTCCATTTGGATCCCTTGTCCAATCGCCGCGAAGACATTTTGCCACTGGCGGATCACTTTCGAAAACAGGCCAACAAAAAGAACGGCCGCAATGTAAAAGGATTTTCACCGGACCTGCGGCGTTGGCTATTGGCCGAACAGTGGAAAGGCAACGTGCGCCAGTTAAAGAACGTCATCGAAAGCTTGGTCGTGATGGACATCGACGATTTACTAGACATGGATGATCTTTCCCCGGACTTGGTGGACGAAAAAACCGCCGCCGCGATGACCGTCAGTTCAGCCGACCAAGTCAACGAGATGCTTCAGCCGGGTTCCGGCGATCCGGCAACCTCTTCGCTGGTCGGCAAATCGCTCAAGGACATTGAACGCTGGGCCATCGAGCACACGCTGACCTTGGCCAATCATAACCGCGAGGAAACGGCTCGGATCTTGGGCATCAGCGAGCGAAATCTTTATCGCAAGCTCAACGAGTACGGATTGCGTTAAACTCGCCGAGCGTTTGCAAAGCCAGTCGCAGTTACTTTTGGGCTGCGCGAGATCGTTATCTCGAACTGTGAAAAATCGCTGACCTCGTTCACGGTGCCGCCTTTAAGCGGAATGCGGAGGGATACGTCTGCAAGTTGGATTCCGACTGAAGACGAAGAATCTTTGGCCCCACAGCGACATCGAGAATTGCCCTACTCGATAAAAATTCATAACCCCCTTGGGGGTGTTCGGCGGCAAGCCTCCTGCTGATACCCGAATAACGGTTAACTGACAGCAGTTACCCCTTTGCCACAACAGTTTCCAAACCTTAAAACTTGATGCATGCCTATTCGAAAATTATCTGAAAGCGTCATCAACAAAATCGCGGCGGGAGAAGTGATTGAGCGCCCCGCCAGCGTCGTCAAAGAACTGCTGGAAAATTCGATCGACGCTGGGTCCACCCAAATCGAAGTCACCATCGAACAGGGTGGCATCGAGATGATTCGCATCACCGACAATGGGTGCGGAATCGCCAAAGAAGACTTGCCGCTGGCGGTCACCAGCCATGCGACCTCAAAGATCATCGACGCGGACGATCTATTTCAAGTCAACACATTCGGGTTCCGTGGCGAAGCCCTCGCGTCAATTACCGAAATTTCCCAGTGCATGATCCGGTCTCGGACGGCCGACAGCGAGTGCGGGCACGAATTGCTGATCAACGGCGGCCACGCAGAACCGATCGAACCCTGCGGTTGCCCGGTGGGAACCAAAATTGAAATTCGGCAGCTGTTTTATAATACGCCCGTTCGACAAAAGTTCCTGCGGACTCCGCAAACGGAAAAAGGGCACATCGTAGAATCGTTTGCCCGGGTGGCCTTGGCCAACCCCAAAGTTCAGATGACTCTGATCAACAACAACTCCGTGATGCACCAACTGCCGGCCACCGAATCGCGGCGTGAGCGAATTGGAGCCTTTTACGGACCCGAGATCGAAGAAAACTTGATTGCCGTCGACAGCACAGAGGGCGATATTTCGCTGGGTGGCTACGTAGTCGACCCATCGATCAGCCGATCCAACAAGCGAATGCAGTATTTGTTTTTGAATCGGCGCTACATCCGCGACCGCGCCCTGCAACACGCACTGACCGAAGCCTACCGCGGATTGGTCATGGTCGGTCGCTATCCGCTGTGCTTTTTGCGCTTGGATATGCCGCCGGAAATGGTCGACGTCAACGTCCATCCTGCCAAACTGGAAGTCCGGTTTCAAAATGGCGGGCAAATCTACAAACAGTTGCTGGCCACGATCCGCAACAAATTTTTAACCACCGACCTGACCGCCAAAGGCCAACTCTCCCGCCGCGACGCCGTCGGAGCGGGCGTTCCCTCCCCTGCATCGACCGGCGCCATCGCCAGCCCGGAACTTACCACCTCATCGGTTCAGGATCAGATTGCCTTCGCCCGCCCGCAAAGCAGCGTCGATTGGACGTCGGCGCCCCGCGAAAGTGTTGCGGCGGCCTTGCCTGCAACCGGATCGTTTCCGGGATCCGCTCAACCATTCAGGCCTTTTCCTCCATTGCCGCCATCAAATCTGTCGCAGCCGGGGGTCGATAATCAACCCTTCGACCAAGCGACACCGACACCGGTTGCGCCCACTGCCCCAGCGGTGACTCGATCTGCCCTGCAGGTTTACAACACCTATTTAATATCCGAAACCGACGAAGGCATGGTCATCATTGACCAGCATGCCCTGCACGAGCGAATCATCTACGAACAGCTGCGTGAAAAAGTCATGGGCGGAAAACTTGAATCCCAATCCATGCTGGTGCCCGAACCGGTTAGCCTGCCACCGGCCGAGTGTGCGGCAGTTCTTGAGCAGACGGAATTGCTGCTGCAGATCGGCATCAAAGTCGAAGCTTTCGGCGGCGACACGGTGCTCGTTTCCTCCTATCCCGCCATGCTTTCGAATCACAATCCGGGCGAGATGCTCAAAAGTGTCGTCGACAAACTGCTGGGCGAAGCAAAAAATCTGGATCGACGCGATGTGCTGGACGAATTGCTGCACATGATCTCCTGCAAAGCTGCGGTCAAAGCCGGCGATCGGCTGTCATCCGAAGAAATCTCCGCGTTGCTGGAACATCGGGAAATTTGCCAGGACTCTCATCACTGCCCGCACGGTCGCCCCACAGCGTTGACTTTTTCACGGGAAGAACTGGATAAAAGATTCAAACGGATTTGAAAAAAGCTGGTTTCTGTTCAAAATGGGGCAACTTACATCCCAACAGGCCACTGCAGACTGCAGTCGCCTCAACACTTACTGAGTGCTTACCAAATACTTGGTAACCTAAGTGCCTTACCATTAAGCGGTTGCTGATCTTCGGGTCACAACCATCCACCACCTTCGACGAAGCGACCCATATGATTTGTGTTAGCGTTGGCCGGGGCCGTCATAAAATGATGATGGCCGAGCATAAACATCTTGCTGAAAACGGTGCGGAACTGGTTGAATTGCGGCTGGACTATATCCGCCGGCCCGTGGATCTCAAACGACTTCTCAAAGACGCCCCCTGCCCCGTGGTGGCGACTTGCCGCCGACCTGCCGATGGCGGGAAATGGATGCGCAGCGAAGAAGAGCGGATCATGGTGCTGCGAACGGCGATTGCCGACGGAGCCGACTATGTCGATCTGGAAATGGATATCGCGGGAAAGATCCCACGCTACAAAACCACCCAGCGGATCGTCAGTTATCACAACTTTGAGGAAACTCCCGCCAATCTGGAAGCCATTCATCGCGAGATGACCAAGCTCGATCCGGACATCATCAAAATTGCCACGATGGCAAACAACCCCATGGATAACATTGCGACGCTGGGGCTGTGTCGCAATTCGACCGTTCCCACGATTGCGTTTTGCATGGGAGAGATGGGCGTCACCTCACGCATCATGTGTGGCAAATTTGGGGCTCCGTTTACTTATGCGACCTTCAGCAGCGAACGCAAACTCGCCCCCGGCCAGTTGTCCTTTGAAGAGATGCGGGACAAATACCTCTACGATTCGATCAGCGAGGAAACCCGGATCCTTGGCGTGATCGCCGACCCGGTGGCTCACAGCCTGAGCCCCGTCGTTCACAACGCCTGCATCCGCAAAAACGAATTGGACTATCTATACCTGCCTTTTCGCGTGCCGCGCGAGTACCTCGAACAGTTCATCGGCGCCTGCGAAGAGCTGAATATCGTCGGATTGAGCGTCACGATTCCGCACAAAGAAAACGTGCTCAAGTGCATTAACGCGCTGGATGACAACGTTGCCGGGATCAAAGCGGCCAATACGTTGGTTTTCAAACAGCAGAACGTTTTTGGCTACAACACGGACTGCACGGCGGCGGTCGAGAGCATCAAAAGAACCCTGCGAGACAAATTCCCCGAGGAAGAAGATCCGCTTGTTGGCAAACAGGCACTGATTCTGGGTTCCGGCGGAGTGGCTCGGGCGATCGCCTTTGGGCTCAAACGCTCCAAGGCCAAAGTCACCATTGCGGCCAGAGACTCCAATAAGAGTGAGAAATTGGCCGACGAATTGGATTGCCAATCGGTTGAATGGCTGGAGCGAGGGAACTTCGATTGCGATGTGATGATCAACTGCACACCGGTGGGAATGTATCCCGACATGGATGTGACTCCCTTTGAACCGGAGTGGTTTGACCCAAACTGTGTTGTGTTCGACACAATTTACAATCCAGAACAGACTTTGTTTATCAAGCAGGCTCGCGAGGCCGACTGCACCACGATTACCGGAATCGACATGTTTGTTCGCCAAGCCGCGCGTCAGTTCAAGCTGTTTACCGGCACCAATCCGGACGTCAAACTGATCCGCTACGAAGTCAAACGAGCGATTAGCGCTGCCAAATATTGATCCCCAGCGGGTCGGAGACCGGGTACGAACCAGATCCCGGTCATCATACTGATCCCTACCGTGTGAAAGTAATAAGGCGGATCGCCGATGAATCTCTACTTAATAGGATACCGTGGCAGCGGCAAAACCACGGTAGCGGGCCCCTTGGCCGCAGCCTTGGGCTGGAAAACGATCGACAGCGACGACGAAATCGAGGCCTTGGTTGGAAAAACCATCAAGCAGATCTTTGCCGACGAGGGCGAATCCGGTTTTCGGGACTGGGAAACTTCTGTCATCGAAAGCCTGTCAAAACGCCAGCAAATGGTGGTCTCGCTGGGGGGTGGCGCGATTCTGGCGGAGAAAAACCGGCAGCTGATTCAGGAGACGGGAAAAGTCGTTTGGCTGCGAATTGAGGCCCAAACGTCTTGGCAGCGGATCAGCCACGACGAAAAATCGGCCGATCAGCGGCCCGATTTGACGCAAACTGGCGGAATTCGGGAAATCGAACAAATGCTGGAGAAGCGGACGCCGATCTATCAATCTTGTGCCAACCTGACTTTGGATGCCGATTCGGCCTCTCCACAGCAGCTAGCGGACAGAATCTTCGATCAATTCGAGTCTGAACTGCTAAGTTGACGATCCAAAACGGATCTGAACCGAAACGAGCCTGACGCAGCTCAAAATTTCGGCAAAAAGTCTTAAAAATGGGCCTTGTTAAATAGGCTCAGGCATTCGTATACTTGTGCGTTTTACCCAAAGCTTCAAGCAGTGAGAAAATCGGGATGAAAGTCCGCGCCAGTGTCAAAAGAATTTGCGAAAACTGCAAGGTTGTACGACGTAAAGGTCGTGTATACGTAATTTGCACCAACCCACGCCATAAGCAGCGTCAGGGTTAGGCTCATTTTTCGGCATTGCTAGACGTGACAAGCTTGGGTTGTTCCCGATTGCACGCTGTTTGATCCTCTTAAGATACAGAATAGAAAGCTGGAGTTCGGCATTCGCTTGAGCTACCGGTACAGAATTACAAGACCTAATTTGCCTGCTTAGCAGGCCGGAGTCATTTATGCCCCGTTTGCTCGGTGTAGACATTCCCAACGACAAGAAGGCAGCCATTTCGTTGACTTACCTGTTTGGCATTGGCCATCAGTCAGCTCGCGATCTTTGCCACAAAGCAGGCGTTGACCAACACAAAAAAGCTCGTGACCTTTCTGACGAAGAGCTAAGTAGCATCGCAACGATCATCGAGCGTGATTACATCGTCGAAGGTGCACTTCGCCGTCAAGTCGCTCAGAACATTGGACGTCTGCGTGAGATTAAGTCTTATCGCGGAATTCGTCACCGTGTCGGGTTGCCGGTTCGTGGTCAGCGCACCAAGACCAACGCACGTACACGGAAAGGACCCAAGAAAACTGTTGCTGGAAAGAAAGGTGTCAAAGACCTCAAGTAGTCTTTTACCGTTTCTATATTTTCATCCACCCCCAAAAACAGCTGTTAGCCGAGAGATAAAAAGTGGCAAAGATCAAGAAAAAACGAGCCAAAAGAAATGTGACCTTTGGTATTGCTCACATTCAGGCGACGTTTAACAACACGACCGTCACCATCACTGACACCAAAGGTGAAACCCTCTGCTGGGCCAGCGCTGGCACATGCGGATTCAAGGGTTCTCGTAAGAGCACTCCCTTTGCGGGTCAGAGCGCCGCTCAGCAAGCAGCTGAGAAAGCGGTTAAGTCTGGCATGAAAGAAGTGGACGTTCGCGTCAAAGGTCCAGGTAGCGGTCGCGAAAGTGCGATCACTGCCCTGCAGGCTGCTGGGCTGAACATCAAATCAATTGAGGATGTCACTCCGATTCCTCACAACGGATGTCGTCCCCGTAAAAAGCGACGCGTCTAGTTGTACTGGCTTGGAACCGATTCGATTCGCTCCCAAGTCAATTTTCCCACTCAAACTTGTTCCATAAGACTACGGAGAAACTCCATGCACATCCGATGGCGTGGCCTCGAACTTCCCAGCGTTGTTAATTGTCAACGCGAATCCCTGACCGGCACCTACGGAAAATTTGTTGCCGAACCTTTTGAAAGAGGTTTTGGGACGACTGTTGGAAATAGTCTTCGTCGTGTTCTGCTTTCCAGCTTGGAAGGTAGCGCGGTGACACAACTTAAAATTCGTGGTGCCAACCATGAGTTCTCCTCAATCGAAGGAGTTCTCGAAGACGTCACGGATATCGTGCTAAACGTCAAATCACTGATCGTGAAAAACTACTCCGATCAGATGAAAGTCATCACCATCGAAAAAAACACGGCTGGCCCAATCACGGGTACCGACATTCAAACCGGTGGCGAAGTCGAAATCATCAACAACGATCACGTCTTGGTTAACTTGACCGACGACGTTCCATTCATGATGGAAATGGTTGTCGAAAACGGTCGTGGCTATGTCCCCGCAACGGAACATGGCGGTCGTGACCACGAGATCGGAATCGTTCCTATCGACGCGGTTTACAGCCCTGTGACCCGTGTTCGCTACGACGTCGAAGAGACTCGCGTTGGCCAGAAAACAAACTACGACAAACTGACCATGGAAATCTGGACCGATGGTTCAGTCAATCCTGAAATGGCACTCGTTGAAGCTTCGAAGATTCTTCGCAAGCACCTCAACCCGTTTGTTCAGTACGCTGAAATGGGCGCTGAAGTTCACGCTCAACCACAAAGCAAGGGCGGCATTGATGCAGCTCTGGAAGCCAAGCTCAACATGTCCGTCGCCGAGATGCGACTTTCAGTACGAGCCAACAACTGCCTTGAGTTTGCTGCCATTGGCACCATTCGCGATCTGGTTCAACACACCGAAGATCAGCTGATGGAAATTCGCAACTTTGGCGACACCACGCTTGTTGAAGTTCGACAAGTGCTCAGTGGACTCGGGATGCACCTTGGAATGAAAGTTCCTAAGGCTCCTGTCATTACCTAGTATTTAATTTCAACCCAACAACTGTTCGAAGCCAAGCCTTTGGCGAATCGGAAGAAAAATGAGACACAGACGAAAAGGTCGCACACTTGGACGCAACTCGAGCCACCGTCGAGCTCTGTTGCGCAATCTTGCCTCTAGCTTGATTTTGACCGAGCGTGAAGACGGCTTTATGCCCCACATGAACGAAAACCTGCCTCTGGTAAAAGGGCGTATTACAACCACGCTTCACAAGGCCAAGGAAGTTCGTCCATTGGTCGAAAAGTGCATCACTTTGGCTAAGAAAGCGATTCCTCATCAGGAAGCCGCTGACAAGCTTGAGCCCGATTCGGATCGCAACTCAGCTGCATGGAAGGAGTGGCGAGATAGCAAGAAGTGGGAAGAGTGGGCCAACGCGATCGCTCCGGCGGTTAACTATCGACGTCGCGCCTTTGCGATGCTTCGCGATAAAGATGCCGTTAAGCTACTCTTCGATGAGATCGCTCCTCGATTTGTTGAACGCGAAGGTGGCTACACTCGCATCGTTCAACTCGCTGACGTCCGTTTGGGAGATGCCGGAAAGCAGGCGATCCTTGAGTTCGTTGGAAAGAACGATCGCGTTTCTACGAAATCAGCCAAGCCTGCCTTCGTGGATGAGAAACCCGCCAAAGAAGAGGCTCCCAAAGAGGAACCTGCTGAAGAAGAAGTGGTTGAAGACAAAGCCGCTGAAGCAGAAGCCGAAGACACCACAGC
>CAZDZX010000062.1:0-17645 GCA_964510005.1 uncultured Pirellulaceae bacterium | reverse complement strand
GGCGCACAGGCTGCAGTATAGGTTGCTCAAACCGTAAACGTCTGAACTGTTGCCCGTCCAGCTACAATTTTCTCAGCCGTGAACGAGAGCTACTACAGCGAGCTCATCGCTTGTTCCAACACGCTTTCTTCCACATAGATCGGTAGATGTGGATCGCAGGTCATCGCCACGGCGATCGCATCTGAAGGCCTCGCATCCAGTTCGATGATCTCGCCATTGCGTTTGATGCGAAGATTCGCGAAATACGTGTGGTCCTTGAGATCGTTGATGATCACGCTATCGAACTCTCCGCCCATCATCGAGACAGCACCGACTAGGAGATCGTGCGTCAGCGGTCGTGGCCGTTCTAGGGCTTTGACGCGGCGATCTATGCTGGTGGCTTCGAAGAGTCCAATCAGAATCGGGAATTGCCGTTCGCCATCGACTTCTTTGAGAAATACAAGCTGATTCTCATTGATCTCGCTGATAATGATTCGAGAAAGTTGCATTTCGATGAGCATTTTTGTGTTCCTTATGCCAAGCTTGAAAGCGTCCCGCAGGGAATGTTCGCCAATTGTTTTTGTAATACCGACGGGCCTCTCCGACATCGATATCATACCCGACAATCGACATTTTTACTGGTCACCGGAACCGTCATCCAAAACGACATCGAATATTTCGCCATCGAAAACGACTTCGTCTCCCGCGGTTAATTTTCGCCGCCGTCGCGTTTCCACGTCGCCGTTAACGTTGACTTCTCCGGCCTGAATAAGCCTTTTGGCCTGCCCTCCGGTGGGAACGCCACAGATTTGCAGAAATTGGTCCAAACGAATACTCGCAGGCGGATTCTCGGGGGTTTCTGGGGTTTGCGGAGCTTCGTTCATAAAGATTTCGGTTGGTTTTATTCCAATAATAGGCTGTAGCCGCCGAACAAAGGGCGAATCTAAAACGCAATGGGGTCAGCCGCCATTCGGTAAAAACGATTATACCACCTGAAATGCGATTCAGCTTTCATGTTTGTATATTCACACTTGGCCTTATCGATAACCTAGATTTCCTCGCTAACTGCTCCGTTTACCGGAAGTCAGTTTGCACAACATAAACGGAACCATGATCGAATTTGTCAACGAAGCATTTCAACTTTCCAATCTTCCAGCAACGGGTTTTCTGTTGTTGATCTCGTTCTATTGGCTGATGGTTGTCCTTGGCGCCATCGGGATGGACGCGATTGATCTGGATTTTGATGCAGATGTGGATGTCGACATCGATGGTGACTTTGACACAACCGCAGGCGGCTTCAGTTCGTTTGCCGAGTTCATGCATTTGGCTCATGTGCCCATCGTCATTGTGGCTTCGGTTTTTGCGTTGCTATTTTGGGCAGCCAGCTTTTTCGGAAACCACTATTTGAATTCGTCGGGCAACACCATCATCGGACTTGGTCTGATGAGCCTGAATGTTCCCGTCTGCCTCGTGCTGACGCGGATGATCATTGGCCCCTTTGCCGAAGGCTTTAAGCCTCAGGAAGTGGACAAAGAGCGAAAGCGAATGGTGGGTTTAATTGGCGAAGTCACATCCTCGGAGGTCACCCCCTCCTTCGGCGTGGTTAGCGTTCGCCAAAACGGACCGGAAATGGTGATCAACGTTCGCAGCGAAAAAGACAAACCTAAGCTCGGCAAAGGCGACGCGGCAAAGATCGTGGCCTACGACTACGAAAACAACACGTATCTGGTCGAGCTCTGTAAGTGGGAAGACTAACTGCGACTCAGGCTTACAGCCTGCAACCGCGAAACACTGAAAACAATATGGATTACGGAATTGGAATACCTAGCGGCCTGCGATCGTCATTTGCGTAATCCTTTTTTGAATCTTCAGCTACCTAGTGAACGAGTACCTCGGCGGAGACGTTCGCTAAACAACAATACATTTGAGAACTTTTGGGAGAATCAACAATGACTGGTTTGCTTATCGCGCTAACACCCGTTCAATGGGCGTTGGTAGTATTTGGCGGATTTCTTTTATTCATCGCACTGGGAGCATTTGTCTTCATGCTGCGGTACTACCGCAAAGTCGTGCAGGGAACGGCGATCGTTCGCAACGGCTGGAGCGGAACGGTTGTTGATTTCGCAGGCCTGTTCGTGATTCCGATCCTGCACAAAGCAGAATTGATGGATATCTCGGTCAAGCGAATTGAAATCGATCGTTCGGGCGAAGATGGTTTGATCTGTAAAGACAACATCCGCGCCGACATCAAAGTCTGTTTCTTCGTTCGTGTTAACAAAACAGAAGAAGACGTCGAACGCGTGGCTCAGTTCCTGGGCTGTAATCGCGCCTCGGACGAAACCGCTCTGCGTGACCTGTTCGAGCCCAAGTTCTCGGAAGCTCTCAAGACCGTCGGAAAGCAGTTTGACTTTGTCGAACTGTACAACTCTCGTGAAGAATTCAACGAGCAAACACGGCGCGTAATCGGCACCGAGCTTAACGGTTACATTCTTGACGATGCGGCGATCGATTACTTGGAGCAGACTGACCTAGAAAAGCTCAACCCGAACAACGTTCTGGACGCCGAAGGTATCAAGAAGATTACCGATCTGACGGCCGAAGAAATCACACGTGCGAACTTTATTCAGCGTGAGAAAGAAAAGACCCTGAAGAAGCAAGACGTTGAGGCTCGCGAAGCCATCCTTGCTCTGGAGCGTCAGCAAGTCGAAGCCGAAGAGAAGCAGCAGCGAGAGATCGCTGAAGTCACGGCTCGTCAAAACGCCGAAGCGAAAGTCGTTCAGGAAGAAGAGCGAAAGCGTCAAGAAACGGCTCGCATTCGCGCCGAAGAAGAAATCCTTGTCGCCGAAGAGAACAAAAAACGAGCCGTCATCGTTGCTGCCAAAAGCAAGGAACGCACCGAAGCGGTTGAAACCGAGCGTGTCGAAAAAGACCGCGGCCTCGAGATCACCGAGCGTGAGCGGATCGTAACGCTGGCTCAGATCGACAAAGAGAAAGCCGTCGAAGTCGAAAAGAAGAACATCCAAGACGTGATTCGCGAGCGAGTCATCGTTGAGCGAGCGGTTGTCGAAGAAGAAGAAAAGATCAAAGACACCAAAGAGTTCGCTCAGGCTGATCGTAAGAAGCAAGTTTCTGTCACGGCTGCCGAAGAAGTGGCTCAACAGCAACTGGTGAAACAGGTCCAAGCTGCGGAAGCCGAAAAGCAAGCCGCGGAACTGAACGCAGAGACCGTTGTGGTCACTGCCGAAGCCCAACGAACAGCAGCTGAGAAAGAAACCGCAGCTAAGAAAATGCTGGCCGAGGCCACTCAGGCTGAAACCGCGGCTCCGGGTCTTGCCGAAGCCGATGTTACACTGGCCAAAGCCGAAGCGTTGGAGAAAGAAGGTACAGCCGAAGCCACCGTTGCTGAGCTGAAGTTCAGTGCCGACGCCCGCGGTATCACCGAAAAAGCCGAAGCGATGAAGCTGTTCGACAGTGTTGGACGCGAGCACGAAGAGTTCAAATTGGAACTGGAGAAGGCCAAGGAAATCGAATTGGCTGGCATCGAAGCCCAGCGTCAGATTGCCGAAGCTCAGGCTCACATGGTTGCCGAATCGCTTCGTGAAGCCAACATCGACATCGTCGGTGGTGACAACAAGTTCTTTGATTCGATCGTCAACAGCATCACCGCTGGCAAGCAAGTGGATCGACTGGTCCACGAAAGCAGCGTGTTGTCTGATGTGAAGGACACCTTCTTCACAGGCGATCCGGTTCAATTCCAAACCGAGATCCAGCGTTACATCGACATGTTTGGCATCACCAGTGACGATGTCAAAAACCTGTCAGTCGCTGCCTTGATCGGTCAAATGATGGGCCTCACCAGTGATTCAACTGTGTTGGGTCGCTTGCAACAGATGATGGGCATGGCCACCAAAACCGGTGTTGCTGGGCAATCGGCCAGCAAAGTCATCGAAGCCATTGGCGCAAAGGCGTAAAGGCGTAGTTAATGAGAAAGGGTTTCCACGGGCTTCCGGCCCGTGATTGAGCCGCTGGAAACGGAACTTGCCTTCTCTCATCGGGGGAGAAGGCAGCGTAACGTCCTTTCCGCCGCCCTGCCCTATCTTTGTTCTGGTGTCCCGCAAATGAATCCATGCAGACCACGGGCTGGAAGCCTGTGCCACTCATCATGACCGACAATCCAACACAACCTGATGATCCTCAGACACCAGCCGAGCCCACGCTCGAGCGCGGTACTTATGAGATCATTCAAAACCGGCTGAAGTCGCATTCCAGCGAACTGCAGACGCGGCTGAACCAGCTGAATGATCAGCGCCGTGAGGTGTTTGGGGCCATCCCGACCGAACTGATCTCGAAGCAGCGGATCACGACGCAGCACAATTGCATTGCACGGGACATCGTTCCTATCGGCGACATTTTCCTGTTTGGCTACAACGTCCACATGGGCTTGAAGTCCGTCACGGAACTTACAGATGTATTTGCCGTTTACCGCTTCGAGGGCGGATCCTTCCACGAAGAACCGCTGGCACTGCTTGACGACAAGCAGTTTCACATCGACTTTCAGTCGCTCTACAAATACTACAAAGACACTCACTTTACGAAGTTCCACGTCTCTGGCCCCTACCTGTTCCTTGTTTTCCAAACGGGACAAGACGCCAAAGACATCAAGACCTTCAAGTTTCTGGTTCAAGATCAGGGCTTGAAATATGTCGACAATCGCAGCGACCACGAAGTCTCCTATCCGCCTCAACACGATTTTAAATGGCAGCGCACCACGCGTGAGCTGCATCGCGGCGGATTGCACCCCCACATTTCGATCGAAGACCGCGTCTTTGTCGAGACCGTTGGCGGTGACCTGACGGTCAAAGTCGAAGACAACACCGAAGACGGCTCTGGAATCTACGCCGAACCGGTTGATGATCCCGATCAGACGCTCGACGACGCGGAGATCTACTACGCCATCGTCGGCAATATTATCTTGATGAAGATCAAACCGTTTAAGGAAGAACAATTCCGCTACGTGATCTTCAATGAGAAAACACAAACCGCGCAGCGGCTCGATTCGATCGCCGATTCTTGCATCTTTTTGCCCGAAGATCATGGCCTGATTTTCGCCAACGGTTTCTACCTGCAAACCGGCATCAGCAAGATCTTCGACAACGGTCTGTCCAACTTAAAATTCGAGCGACGCATTGCATCGCCCAACGGCGAAGACTACCTCTATGCGTTTTACAACCGCAGCACCGGTGACTATGTACTGTTGATGTACAACGTGATCGAACAGCGAGTCGATTCACCCATCCTATGCAACGGATTCTCTGTCTTTGACAACGGTCATTTGATTTACTTCAAAGCCGACGAAGAGCCCCAGAAACACCACGCCATCCAGATTTGGCAAACACCGTTCGTGGCCGACGAGTCGGCTTCCAGCGAGCAGACCGATTCCTACATCTTCAAAATCGGCAACAAAGAAATCGTGCGGGCGATGGCGGAAGCCCACGAGATCATGAACT
The DNA here is from genome assembly GCA_964510005.1 of uncultured Pirellulaceae bacterium. GTDB lineage: Bacteria > Planctomycetota > Planctomycetia > Pirellulales > Pirellulaceae > Mariniblastus. The sequence goes on along the minus strand of CAZDZX010000062.1, from coordinate 12,159 downwards.
TGATCGACCAAGAAGATTCCTACGCGAACCTCTACGTCGACATCGTTAAACGTTCTTCCGACGTCATCGATTCTTATTTCTGGCTAAAAGAAGAGCAGACTCACAATCTTGCGGAGCCTTTGGAATCAATCCGTGAAGCCGCCACCGCCGCGGTGGATGAATTTGAGAAAGTCGTCCGCGTTCGCAGCAACACGGCAAAACAGTTCAAGGAAACATCCAAGGGCGCCAAGGAAGCGATCCGTGACGCGACCTCACGGCGATTCCAAGTCATCGATGATTTCGTTCAAGCACTTTCGGGTTTGCGGACCGTCCGCGGACAAGTCATCTCGCTGAAAGAGCTGAAGTACGTCGACCTTGCCGCGATCGAGGTATTGGAAAAGGAGATCGGCGACAATTCAGACCGCTTGTCTCACAAGTGCGTCGAATTCCTGCTGGACGATGTCGCCTTGGCGCCGTACCAGGAACGCGTCACCGAGAAAAACACTGCCATCGACGAGTTGAAAACCGGCGTCCAAGCCAAGGATTTGGACGAGGAGATCATCCAGATCGGTAACGAACTGGAAATGTTGATCGAGATCGTCAGCAATCTGAAGATCGAAGATCCCACCCAGCGGACTCGGATCATCGACAACATTTCGGCGATCTATTCGAGTTTGAATCAGACCCGAGCGTCGATCAAAAAGAAATCTCAGGAACTGTTTTCGGTCGAAGGTAAAGCCGAATTCAATTCACAGATCAAATTGGTCAGCCAAGCGGTGGTGAACTATCTGGACGTCTGCGACACGCCAGAAAAGTGCGACGAATACCTGACCAAGATGATGGTTCAGGTCGAGGAGATCGAGGGCCGTTTCGCCGAATTCGACGATTTCGTGATCCAGCTCGCTGAAAAGCGAGAGGAGATCTACGCGGCCTTTGACACAAAGAAACTACAACTGACCGAAGCCCGCAATCGCCGAGCCACGGCGTTGGTCGGGGCGGCCGACCGGATCCTGAAAGGCATTCGTTCACGAGTTTCCAACTTTGATTCCGTTGACGAAATCAACAGCTACTTCTCATCGGACTTGATGATTGACAAAGTCCGCGACATCATCGCGGAACTGGAATCGCTCGATGAGTCCGTCAAAGTCGATGACATTCAAAGCCGTTTGAAAACGGTCCGCGAAGATACCGTTCGGCAGCTGCACGACAAAAATGAACTGTATGTCGACGGACAGAACATCATTCAGTTTGGCACTCATAAATTCTCCGTCAATGTTCAGCCGCTTGATTTGACAACGGTCATTAAAGACGGCCAAATGTTCTTTCACCTGAGCGGCACAAACTACTTTGAGCAAATTGATTCAGAAGAACTGATTGCCACTCAAGGCGTTTGGGACCAAGCCGTGATCAGCGAAGACCGTAGCGTCTATCGAGCTGAATTTCTCGCGTGGAAGATGCTCAAATCGCCGGATTTAGATCTAGCTACACTGGCCAAAGCCTCCGACGAAGATCGTCTAGAGTCCGTCAGTAAATTCATGGCCCCCCGCTACGCGGAAGGCTACATCAAGGGTGTTCACGATCATGATGGCAGTCTGATCTTGGGCAAACTCCTCAAGATGCACCTTGATTTGGGTTTATTGAAGTACTCGCCCAAAGCTCGCGCCCTCGCAGCCATCCATTGGATGCAAACAAAACTCGACAATCCCAGCGTTTGTGAAGCTTGGGAAAGCAAGCTGCAAAGTCTCGGCGCGGCAGCCGAACTATTCGGCGCTGTCGAAGATCGCAACAAATACGTTCACACACTCAGCCAAGAAATGGCACAGAGCGGTGGCATAGGTTTGCAGTCCGTGAGCGCTGATGCCGATCCTAACACGTCTCCATTGGTGGAAGCGGCCGAATACCTCTACGACCAACTGGCCTCGGGTGACAAATGGTTGTCCAGCAAAGCCGCCACGGATTTGGGCAGCGAGTTCATCAATCACATCAGCCAAAAGAAGGGCGGCGACCGCTTCGCAGAAACGATGGCGTCGGAGTCACTATCGATCGAAGACCGATTTGGCATCGCCTGCGATTGGGTGAGGGCCTATGTCGACAGTAACGAAAACACAACGGCCCACGACTACATCGAAGAAACCGCTGCGATGCTGGTCGAAGGCGACTCCTCGAATCGAAAGATGGTGGATTTGAAAACCACCGAGGAAATTGATGGCCTGCTGGGCGATCATCCCCGTGTCGATTCAAAGAAGTATACGCTGGACTACCACGATTTCTCCCTGCGTCTGACCCAATTCGAAACCGAAGTCGTTCCGGCCTACGAAAGCTACCTACATCTGAAGAAAGAGCTTGTCGACGACCGCCGCGAACAGCTTCGCTTGGACGAATTCAAACCACGGGTGTTGACTTCCTTCGTTCGCAACAAACTGATCAACGACACCTACTTGCCGATGATCGGTGCCAACTTGGCCAAGCAAATGGGCGTCGTTGGCGAGAACAAGCGGACCGACCTGATGGGATTGCTGCTGCTGATCTCGCCACCGGGATACGGTAAAACCACATTGATGGAGTACGTGGCCAATCGATTGGGCATCACGTTTATGAAAATCAATGGCCCCGCGATCGGTCATCAAGTCACTTCGCTGGATCCGGCCGAAGCGCCCAATGCAAGTGCTCGCGAGGAAGTCGAAAAACTTAACCTCGCTCTGGAGATGGGCGACAACGTGATGATTTACGTTGATGACATCCAACACTGCAACCCAGAGTTTTTGCAAAAATTCATTTCGCTGTGTGATGCGACGCGTCGTATCGAAGGCGTCTTTGGCGGCAAAACGCGGACTTACGATCTGCGTGGTCGCAAGGTCGCGGTCGTGATGGCGGGTAACCCCTACACCGAAAGCGGCGAAAAATTCCAGATCCCCGACATGCTCGCCAGTCGCGCCGACACTTACAACCTTGGCGACGTCATCGGTGACAATTCCGACTCATTCGAACTGAGTTATCTCGAGAACTGCCTGACATCGAATTCGACGTTAGCACGATTGAACTCGCGATCTCGTGACGATGTCTACCGCGTCATCAAAATGGCCGACAGCAAGGGTCCACCAGCGGAATCACTGGAAGGCAACTATTCCGTCGAAGAAGTCAACGAGTTCGTCTCTGTGATGCGAAAGCTGCTAACGGTTCGCGACGTCGTTCTGAATGTGAACCGGTTGTATATCGAATCGGCCGCCCAAGCCGACGAGTATCGAACCGAACCCGCGTTCAAACTGCAGGGATCCTATCGCGACATGAACAAAGTCGCCGAACAGATTCGGCCCGTGATGAACGACGAAGAACTGCGCACGCTGATTCGATCCCACTACAACAACCAAGCCCAGACATTGACCTCTGACGCACAAGCGAACTTGCTGAAGTTGCGTTTGCTGATGGGCGAATTGGTTGATGAGGAGCTACAGCGCTGGGAAGACATCAAACGGACCTTCAAGCGAAATCTATTGCTATCGGGCGCCGCCGAAGACGATGGTTTGGGCCGCGTGATTGCTCAAATGACAACCGTCAGCGAAGGGTTAGAATCGATTCGCAAGGCGGTTGATGCGGGCATGAGCCAGTTCGCTGAAACGTCTGCCAATGACACCTCTGCCCAGCAGATTCAGGGAGCCTTGGCTGAGTTGGGCAATTTCAATCAAACGCTGGAGGGCATCAAATCGTTGATGAGCGAAGGCATCAAGACCCAAGGCATCGTCGCGCCCGGCGTTTCTCCGGGAGTCAACGTGCATGACAAAGGCGGCGATCCGATCGAAGTCGAAGTCATCAACAAAGTGCCATCAATTTTCTTGGACATTATCCGCAATCAGTTCCGAGTGCTACAAACGTGGATGGACCCAATTTTGGCGTTAGCGGAGGCCCTACCCCAAGCCGAGGGAATTGGAAAAGCCGCCCAATTGACTGAAGAAAACTACGCAGAACTGTTGAACAAGATACAACAGTTCAAGGAAGAGCATCCCGGCGATTCAGAGTAGTCGCTCCGTTTGTTTCTGGTGTTGCATTCTGGTAATTCCATTGAACGCAATCGTAAAAGTAGGTCAGGCTGTGCCTGACAAGCCAATGAGAAAATGAAAATTCGAGCAGCGTCCTAGCCCAGAGACCGCGAAGCGGCGAATAACCTCAACGAGGTTAGATCAATAGCCCAGGGTTCTTGAACCCTGGGTCCCGGTCCTGACAAGTTGGCGAAACCCCAACGGGGTTTGATCCAATCCCGCAGGCGTAAAGCGTTGCTGTGCAATCCTGTCGCCCTTTCGGGGCTGAAATCTTGGAGCCCTGACTCGGTAATACAAACTACCCCGGAAAGATGACCTGAAGTTTGACCAATAGCGGTTCGATACCAGCTCGCAACTGACTCAATTGCGCCTTTTCAGCGGGCTTGCAACGGCCGATCATCGGGCGAATCTTTCGCCAGTGCTTCATCACGTTCGCCAAATCGGCGACCGCATCACTGTCATAGCGCCGATTGCCAATCACGTGTTCATGCAATTGATGAACACCGCCAAGCATTGCGCGAGTGCTATTGCGAAGGTCCGCTCGCAGCGTCGGATCGTATCCGGAGACCGTCCGTGTGTCGACAACATTTTGGAACTGGTAAACCAACTGTTCAAGGTTGCCACAGATCTGCGTCATGGTTGCTCGATTGATGATCGGCCCCTGTCCGAAAGCACTCTGAAGAACCACCATCCCCGAATCGACTTCGCCGATCACGTGCTCGAAACGTGGAATCTTCATTTCAATCAGCGAAGCATTCAGTTTCCCCCATTGATTGGAAAGTTGCTGGTAGTCCCACAACAAATCGTCGACGGCGACGTTGGATTTGAGTTTACTGGACAGCGTCGCACAGTGTGCCTGGAAGCTACGCGAGTTCGCAATCAGGACCGCGGGATTCGGCGAATTAAGAATCTGTTTCAAATTCACTTGCTGGAACGCAAGTTCCGCATCTCGCTGCATACTTTGGATAACGATCCGCAAATATTCGCGATCCAACTCTGCCTCCAACCACAACAAATCCGCAATGCTCGCACCGATGGATTCGATTTGATGGACCTTGCGATGAAGTCGACCATGTGGGCTGGAGACTAGCTGGTACTTCAGCTTTCGCCAGTCGCTAACACCAAGTTTGTAAACGCCGACCACCTGATCGTAAGTTCCTCGCTCGACCAGACCGATGGATTCATTCAGCCGCGAGTACAGCTGCTGACAATTTCGCAGCGTCGCGCGATAGTTTGGATCCGAGCGCAAGTCATAACGAATGTCCTCTTGGAGGTTCCGCAGACTAGTCGACATAGCAGTACACTGACGCGCAAGCTCGCGTCGATTGAATTGTGGCTGGACTTCGAACAGCTCGCAAAGCTGCGTGTCGTAGCCAGAAATCCTCTCGATCGACGTGAGGCAACCCTGTGGAAGTCCACGCACACGAGTCAGTTGATGATTGAGGACTCGCCAGCTCTCATCCAACCGGCAAAAAGAATCGGTAAGCGGGCTGAGCTGAGCCGTTCGGGCCGAATGCTCTCGCAGAGCTCGGATTTGGGCGTGGGTCGACAGAGCATCGGCCAACACGGGGCGAAGGGCCACGGCGTTGGTGTCTTGCGAACGCAACACCGTTACAAAGCTGGCCGATTCAGTTTCCCATTGCTTCAACACCTTGCGGGCGGACACCATTTTGGGGCTCAGCGGTTGAGACGGTTTGTAGTTTTTCTCTGGCCATGCCGGTCGCAGATTGGGACGACCGGGAGCAGGTGCTTGTGGATTTCGGTTGACTTGCGACTCAATCAAAGTTTCCAGCAGATCGCCCACCAATTTTCGACGGTTCTGTCGGCGCTGGTCGGTAACTTGGCCAAAGGCGGGACTTCCTAACGCAGCAATCATGGCGAAGGCAAGCAAGGTGGTGAGTGTCTGATTTTTCATGTTTAGGCTTTGATGGTGAATGTTGGCTGGTCGATTATCCGCGATAAAGTGCCGTGGATCAAATCACTTACAATTCGTCAGACTCTGATGAGAAAGCGTATTGATACGTGGGATAAGGATTTTTGTTCTTTCGAGCCTGCCAACAAATCGCTCAGCATTCTGGCTGAAGCCGACACTACAGCCCGAAAGTCTCAATTTCTCAAGGTTGGTTCCCGGGCCAATCGCTGTGCCGCTGGAACTGCAATGTCACGTAAACACAATTCAACAAAGGTCCTAACGTCAAAACCGCTTAAAAGTGTTAAAGTATCTGTTGTTCGGTTTTGCCGGAACTCAGTGGCGCCCGCTTTTGCAAAAACTCACTTTCCGGGTGGAGAGTGACCTCGCCGTATCGATGCGAGCCATTGTTAACTACAGGAGTGAGAGTCAATCGTGCGACAGATTTACCTTGATTATAACGCGACGACCCCGATCGATTCGGATGTGGTCGAAGCCATGCTGCCCTACTTTCAGGACCATTTTGGAAATCCGTCCAGCACCCATAGCCTTGGCCGAGCCGCGCACGAGTCGATCGAAGATTCACGGGCCAAGGTATCGGCGTTGATCGGTTGCGACAAAAACGAGGTCATCTTTACCGGCGGCGGATCCGAAAGTAGCAACCTTGCCATCAAGGGGGTCATGTTAGGCCGCGACGGTCCGACGGGACACATGATCACGACTTCGATTGAACACCCCGCCACGATGGAGCCCGCATTGTTCTGTCGCGACAATGGCTGTGAGTTAACGATCGTGGGCTGTGATGAACGCGGTGTTGTTGATCCGCAGGCGATTGCAGACGCAATTCGCCCCAACACGCGATTGGTTAGCGTGATGCATGCCAACAATGAAATTGGTACGATCCAACCGATTCGCGAGATCGCCAGACTGTGCCACAGCAAGTCGGTTCTGGTACACACTGATGCGGCCCAATCGATCGGCAAGATCCCGGCGTGGGTCGACCAACTGGACGTGGATTTGATGACGTTGGCCGGACATAAGTTTTACGCTCCCAAAGGCATCGGGGCTCTGTTTGTCCGCGAAGGGGTCGTTTTGGAATCATTGATCCACGGCGCCGGACATGAACGAGGCCTCAGAGCGGGCACCGAAAACACTCCCTACATCGTCGGATTAGGAAAAGCCGCGTATTTGGCAGCGGCCTATTTGGATGAAAGCACGGAGCGAATGGAGTTTTTGCGCGAGCGATTTTGGAAAGCGATCGTTCAACACGTGCCCAGCGCAGTTGTTCATGGAATCGACGCAGACCGATTGCCCAACACGATCAGCATTGCCTTTCCCGGAGTGTCAGGCCCTGAGATGCTGCGTCGAGTCCCCGAAGTATGTGCGTCGATCGGATCGGCATGCCATAGCACTGGTGACACATCGTCGGGGACGCTGGGTGCGATGGGTGTTGCCCCAGAGCTGATGCAAGGCAGTATTCGCTTTAGTCTTGGCAGGTCCACGACTGAAGACCACGTGGACCGCGCCGCCATGCTGATGGTCGACGCGTGGGAAAATCTGACATCCGCGTAAGCGTACGAGGAAATCTTGGGGCCCGTGGCCCTATTCGTCGGTCGAACTCGATGCTGAATCGAAAAACTGCGAGTGGGCTTCCATGAACGCAGACACTAGGTCCTCGGCGGCAATTTCTTTCGAAGAGCGAACTTGAATTCGATCGGGTGTCACGTGGATGGACCGCGCCAGTCCGGCAAATTCGATGCGACACCACGTCGCCGATTTCTCATAGTCAACCGACACGTTTTCGTCGTCACAATCTTCGACGCTATCGATGACGTCCTCGATATCGATTTCATTGGGCAGCGAAACTTCCAAAACGTTGAACTGCTTGCCAAACACGGCCTCGAATTCAGGTCCGGTAATCGATTCCGCATCGGTGATTGAAGCAATGGCCCGACGCCAGAGTACTTGATCAGGTTTGCCGTCGATGGTGTCGACAGAAACCTCGTAGCGAAAACCGGGCGTTTGGATTTCGCCGCAACCTTCCAACGGTTCGTTGGCGGTCAACTGCTTGCGTTTGAACCCAAAGGCCTTGCGGATTTTGGAAAACGTTTGATCGATATCCTGTTCAATATCAGTCGCGGAAATTTGGATCAGAAATCCGGGAGCGATCAGCTTTCCTTTATCGGGAACCCGATGGTGTTTCTCGAATCCGGTCAACGATTTCAGGGAGGCCGTCTTTTCTGCGATCAGCCGAATTTCGGATTCGTTAATCATGCGATGTCCTTGACAAACCGCTTTTCAAATTCGATCACCACGGGCCGCTGTGCCAGATGCTGATTGATGTGAGGCCGAGACTGATTGAGAATCTGTTGGCCCTGTTCTTTGGAAATCTGTCGCGACTTCATCAGCCAACAGATGGCGACCGTCGCCGAACGAGCCCGACCTGCTTTACAGTGAATGTAAGTTCGATTGCCTTGGGCTGCCTGCGATTCTATAAAATTCACCGCGGCGATGACATCGTCAATCTTGGGATGGGTAAAATCAATCGTAGGCATCCGGAATTGCTCGATGCCGAATTCCTGGTACTGTTTGACAGGCCCTTCATATTCTTCGCAGGTATTGACGACGGCTTTAACGCCGATCGCAGCCATGGCTTTGGCGTCGGAAGCAAATGGCAGGGCACCCAAGACGATATCATCATCGACTTCGTCCCACCAATTCCGGACCTTCAGCCAGCGACCCAGCAGCATGTTCCAGAGCAGCGTGGGATAAAAGATAGCGCGGGCTTTAAGCCAGTAAACAATTCGCATGATCGCGGGAGGCCCAGAGGCTTAGACGCCACGTTGTGAAACGGTACCGGTAATCTGGAATTGCGAATCAAAGACGTCTTCGAAATCGTAAACGTCATTGAAGTGCTCGCGTTCGTCATTGGGAGACTTTTTCATCAAACCCACTTCGATCATGCCGTAGACGATTTCGCCGAAGTCCGAAGTCGACTGAACGCCCCAGTTCTTCATCACGATTCGCACCATGTAGCCAAATTGTGAGGTAGCGTACTCCCGAATCGCATGACACAACTGCTGTCCGGTGAGGTGTTGTTCTTCGGGCGTTTCGTTCAGATCCTCGCCGGGTTGGAACTGATTGCTCAGTTGCAACGAATCAGCGGCGTAGCTGAGAGCGTCTCTAATGAAGAGATAGGCTTCGATCGAGTACCTTCCGTCTCGCTCGACCAACTGTTGCAACGCAAATGATTCTTCGGTCATTTCAAAATCCGGGGCTCGGAAACATGCTTCGATTATAGCTTCCGACAATCAAAATCGAAGGGCGGCTGGCCTGCACTGGCAGTTATTCTGGGTACTCAATTTTGAGAACTTTAAACTGCAAGCTTCCTTTGGGGACTTCTATTTCGCAGACGTCATCGACCTTTTTACCAAGGAGTCCACGACCGATTGGAGAAGTTATCAAATATTTACCTTCATCGTAGTTTTCGTCTCCGTCTCCGACGAGCGTAATGATTTCCTCGTCATCCAAGTCGACATCTAGGACGGTTACGGTCGCGCCAAAGGCCACGATGTCGCGCGGAATGTCGGCAGGGTCAACGATCTGGGCTCGCACGAGGCGGCTTTTGATTTCGTTAATGTTCGCTTGAACCATGCCCTGTTTTTCTCGTTGGGCATGATATTCAGCGTTCTCTTTGAGGTCTCCCTCTTCGCGAGCAGCGGCGATTGCGGCTGCAATTTCGGGCATCACAACGTTTTCAAGCTCTTCAACTTCAGCTTGCTTGCGGTTGTAGGCATCCTGTGTCATGGGAACACGGTCCATGGCAGTTCTCCTCTAAACCAATCTATCTAGTAATGGATTCAACAAAAAAATTGACTCGGACGGTAAGGAACGAGCCAGTCACAATCTTTGCGGATTAAAAAGGAAAAATCAACATGGCTTGCCAACTAATGACATTAAGTTGCCCCTGTTGTGCAAGTTTCCCGGCCAAAGACATCTGGGATTCGGATTTCCTCGTCTTGTTGGCCACAGATCCGACTCGACACAGTAGAAAGGGAAGCTAAACTTAGGGGCAGGCGTTAGAAATCGCTTCTGACGCGCATCACCACACCCCCTCGCGACTAAGAGATACGTTGTGACTCGTATTCTCTCCATCCAATCCGGCGCTGACTCCCCCTAGGGAATTGCCGTGGCAAGAAAACGGTTCTTCCGTTGAAGTAACGCAAGTCCACGGAGATTTTGCGGCCTCAGGGATTCTCTCGGGTAATTACGACGGGGTCTATTTTTCAGGCGTCCCGGAAGATCTGATCCGTGACGTTGCCAGCGCTCGGATTCTCAATCGCATCCCCCTAGGCGTGGCACTGATTGACCGCCACAACAAAATCTTATCTGCCAACGAAAGGCTGACGACTTGGTTTCCCGAACGACCCATCGTCGGCCTTAATTTTTATGATGCGATCGGTTGCCCCAGCATTGTCGGTTCCGAACCTTCCCCGTTGAGCTCTGCGGTCGCCCTGCAGCGCCGCTGTGTCGCGGAAATTGAAGCCGGCCAAAAACATTTCGACATGACCGTAACTCCCATCGTAGGTGCCGACGGGCGAGTCGAACATTTAGTGGTCGCTCTTCATGACGCGACCGAATCGAAGCAACAAGTCCAAGTCCTCAATGCGCTCCACCTTGCCGGCGTCGCTCTGGCCGATCTTCGTCCTGAAGAAATTTACGAGATGGAAAAGGACGAGCGGATTGAGTTGCTCAAGGACAACATCATTCACTATACGAACGAGCTACTGGATTTCGATGTCATTGAAGTCCGGTTGGTCGACCCGCGAACTCGATTGCTAACGCCGCTGCTTTCGGTCGGCATCAACTCTGGCGTGGCTGAAAAGCCGCTCTACGCGGAAGCCACCGACAACGGTGTGACCGGATTCGTGGCCGCGACGGGCAAAAGCTATCTGTGTGAAGACACCACCAACGATCCGCTTTATCTGGACGGGCTGATGGGCGCCAAAAGCTCATTGACCGTGCCGCTCAGGCATCATGACGATGTGATTGGATCGTTCAATATCGAAAGCCCAGAGCCGGGTCGCTTCACGGAGCGGGATCTGCGCTTCGTTGAGTGCTTTGCTCACGATATTGCCATTGCCATCAACACGCTCAATTTGCTCAACGCTCAGCGGACCAATACAGCGATGCGCAGTGTGGAAGCGGTTCGGTCGGCAGTCGCCCTGCCGGTGGACCAGATCCTTAACGATGCCGTGCAGGCGATCGGCAGTTACATCGGACACGATCCAGAGGTGACCAAGCGGTTAAGTGCGATCCTTGCCAATGCCCGTAAGATCAAGAAAGTGATCCAAGAAGTCGGCCAAGAAATGGCGGTCGAGGACGCGATTCCCGAATGCGTCAAACAAGAGGCGCGGCCGTTTCTGGAAGAGCGTCGAATTTTGGTCATCGATGCCGACACCGAAGTCCGTAGCTCCGCCCACATGTTGCTTGAGCGCTACGGTTGTTTCGTGGAAACGGCCAGCGAGGGCAAGGAAGCGATTTTGATGGTCAAAAACGTGGGCGATGAAAACCCCTACGACGCCATTATTGCTGACATCCGCCTGCCCGATATCGGCGGCTACGAGATGTTGATTCAGCTGAAAGAAATCGTCACCGATCCACCGCTGATTCTAATGACCGGTTTTGGCTGGGATCCCGGTCATGCGATCGTGAAAGCACGTCAAGCGGGACTGAAAAAGAATGCCGTGCTGTTCAAGCCGTTTCGGCTGGAACAACTTCTAACCATCGTCGAAGAAATGGTCACCGGCGTTGAATCGGTCGGCTGATCTGTTCTCAGGTTCCAGACCCACGCATATGAGCGACAAGGCGCTAGCCGTCGGTTCGTCGTCGAGGCGACCAGCGTCCGGTGCCAAGCCCATTTCCATCGGAAAAGCGTGACGTCATTCTGGCCAGCCGTTTTGGCGCTAGCCACGGTTTTGACAGGTGAAGCGTTTCATCGACCGTTTCCATCGGCGTAACGGCGGCTAGCGCCCAATGGCACTTACTTTAGATTTGCCAGAATGATTTTATCACGGAGGGACAGCAGCAATTCGCCTAGGGTTTCAACCCTAGGAACAGAGGCTCCCTTTCAAACATTTGCCTCGGAGGGGCAACAGCAGTTCGAGTATCGTTGGCGCCTTTTAGGCCTGTGAAGCACTGGAAATCATGCACAAACCCACTCCATAGCGCTTGCAT
>CAZDZX010000061.1:0-17711 GCA_964510005.1 uncultured Pirellulaceae bacterium | reverse complement strand
GGACTTCGTCGAACGGATCGCAGAACTTTCCGGACTACCGGTGGGAATCAAATCGGCTGTCGGGCAACTCGATTTCTGGCATGAACTGTCGGCCCTGATGGAGTCCGGCAATCGTGGGATCGACTTTCTGGCCATCGACGGAGGCGAAGGCGGCACTGGAGCGGCGCCGTTGACGTTTTCAGACCACGTATCGTTGCCATTCAAATTGGGTTTTGATCGCGTGCACAAAATCTTCGCCGAAGCCGGGCTGGCGGATCAGTTGGTGTTCATCGGCTCAGGGAAGCTGGGTCTTCCAGAAGAAACATTGTTGTCGATGGCGATGGGCTGCGACATGATCAACGTGGCTCGCACGGCAATGCTGGCGATCGGTTGCATCCAAGCTCAGATTTGCCATACCGGAAAATGCCCCACTGGCGTGGCCACCCAGAACAAATGGCTGATGCGAGGACTCGACCCGACCGATAAAGGCGCCCGGTTAGCGAACTACATTACGGTTTTACGCAAAGAGGTCCTGCAGCTTTGTCGAGCCTGCGGGGTAGCCCATCCCTCGGAAGTAAAAATGGATCACTTCGAGAGGATTGATAACGGCATTCGTTCTCGACCCGTCCTCGATCGTTTGAACTGAGATTCAGCCAAAACGCCAAAACCCCGGCGCTTCGGGAACCATGCATCGCGCTCCCATGCGCGTGAGGATGCAGTGACCGTAAAAAATCTCAGGCCCATCCACTCTGCCACAAAGTGGTAAATACACTGTTGTCAGCGTGGAAGCGGTTACCAATTCCTGTATATTGGATCCACGCTCCTATCTCGTTCGTCGAATCTCCATCCAGAGAATTTAAAAATGGCAAAGTTATCCTCTGCAGCTTGTTGCCTGTTTGCTTTTCTTGTTTGTTTTCCAGCGGCCATCAACGCGCAGCAATTGCCTGGAGCGTCACGGATTCAGGCGGCCTACCAAAAAACGGAACAGCGGATTCCGATGCGGGATGGAAAGACCCTACACACGACGATCTATACGCCGCGAGACACCAGCCAGAAATGGCCGATCATGCTGAAGCGAACGCCATACAGTTCGGCGCCCTACGGAGCCAACGCCTATCCGCCCGCGATTGGACCGTCGGCGTTGATGGAAGACCAGAAGTATATCTTCGTGGTTCAGGATGTCCGCGGACGCTACATGTCTGAGGGCAAATTCAAAAACATGCGGCCCAATTTCCTCAGCGAAAAAGTCGTCGATGAAAGCTCGGATACTTGGGATACGATCGACTGGTTGGTCAAACGCGTTCGCAACAACAATGGCAAAGTCGGCATGTGGGGCGTTTCCTATCCCGGTTTTTACTGCGCAGCAGCGCTGCCAAACCACCACAAAGCCTTGGTCGCCAGTTCGCCCCAAGCCCCAATTTCAGATTTCTACTTTGATGACTTTCATCACCGCGGCGCCTATCTGCTGAGCTACTTTTTGGCCACCAATACGTTTGGCTATCAGCACAGAGGCCCAACGCCTCAGAAATGGTACCCGTCGGTTCAGCCGAATATTCAGGACCCGTGGTCGTTTTACATGAACTTGGGTTCGCTCCAGAACGCAGATCGATTCTTTGCACCGGGCAATGAGTTTTGGAAAGAACTCACGGAGCACCCCAACTACGACCAATTCTGGCAACAGCGCAGCATCCTGCCTCATCTGAAGAATATTAAAACCAACATTCTGGTTGTGGGTGGACTGTTCGATGCAGAAGACCTGTACGGTCCGTTTAACATCTACCGTGAAATTGAAAAAAACAACAAAGGAAATTTTAACGCGATGGTGATGGGGCCGTGGGAACACGGCGAATGGGCCATGCGAGGGCAGGGCGATAAAATTTACACCGTTGGCAAACTGGGCTTCAAAAGCGGTTTGCAGGATTTCTATCAGCGAGATATCGAAGCGCCTTTCTTTGCTCACTTTCTTAAAGGCCAAGGCGTAGCACCCGATTTCGAAGCAATCGTTTACGATACCGGAATCAACGATTGGAAAAAGTACTCCAAGTGGCCACCTAACGGGTCCACGACGATCAAAAAGTACTTTTCGCCCGGCGGAAAGTTGGCCGACAAAACCCCCACAGGGAAAGCCGACGCGAAAGAAGCTTGGACTGAATTCATCAGTGATCCCGGCAACCCGGTTCCCTATCGTAAACGTGAGGACATCAAGTTCCGTTTCACGCCGCGCGAGTTTATGTCCGACGACCAGCGATTCGCATCGTCTCGCGATGACGTGCTGGTGTTTCAAACTGAGCCCCTAGAACAGCCGCTCAATTTGGCCGGAGAGCTGTTGGCACACTTGCGGGTGTCGACCGATCAGTCGGCGGCGGACTGGATCGTGAAACTGATCGATGTGTATCCGGACGATCATCCCTTTGTTCCCGGTTCACAGCGAGGATTGAATTTTGGCGGTTACCAGCAGATGGTCCGCAGTGAGGTCATGCGGGGTCGGTTCCGTGAGAGCTTTGAGACGCCCAAGCCCTTCGTACCCAACGAAGTCACGACGGTTGATTTGCCACTTCAAGCGGTTTGCCACACGTTCAAGAAAGGGCACCGGATCATGATCCACGTTCAGAGCACGATGTTTCCCTACATCGATCGCAACCCGCAAAAATACGTGCCCAATATTTTCAAAGCGGCCGATACCGATTTCACATCCGCGCGACATCGCGTCTATCACAACGCGACTGATGCCAGCTGGATCGAGATGACGATCGGAGAAAAGCTAAAACCTGCAGCCAAAGAACCAGAAACTAAAGAACCCGAAACTAAAAAATGAGCCGCCTTTTGAGGCTGCTGTGAACAATCGTAGCTGGACTGGCAACCGTTCAGACATCGACGGTTTTGGGCTGCACTTACTCCAATGAATTCTGAAGTCTTGCGATATCAACTACGTCGAAAATAGAACGTGCCGTTGCGGTGAGCGCGCTCTGCGAGCATCAACCAAAACCGCCGGCTTGGCATGTCAAGAATCCTTTCTAAAGGCGGCGATACAAACATTTTTGTGTCGGCCTCTGGCCTAAAGTAAGTGCCATTGAACTAGCCGCTCATTACCGCGAAAGCGCCCTGCGACGATCGTAACTTACTCTTCCATCTTGGAAGCCACGACTTCCCGCGTCGGCCGATTGATCCCGAACAGAGTCTTGCCGTCGGGATCCCAAGCGATTCCCTGACCGGTGATCGGGGCCTTGACCGTTTTTGACAGAATCAACGTTGGGCCAGCCTTGGGAATTTCCAGCCGATAGACTTCGCCCAGATCATGACCGGTGCACCAGATCGCATTGTCGGGGCCCCACAGGCCACCCGAACAACTGTGCGGATCGAAGCGATTCAACACTTCTTTGGGAAAAATCCAACCGCCCATGCGCCGCCACTTTTCGTCAAACCGCACCAGGGAAGTGTAGCGATGGGATCTGGCCAGTTTGTTGTCGTTCACTTTTTTCGAGTAGTGTGCGAACACCGCCCACCACGAACCGTCGTGCCAATCGATCCACGTCAAAGAACCTTCGTAGATGCCGAAACTGTGAGTGTCGACGTGCTTCATGGTTTGGGTGTCCCAAATTTCCACCGAACTGGCTTCCGGGTACTGCGGAAAATTCGAATTCGCACAGTACAGCTTGCCGTCGCGAACCAAGCCCGAATTCAGATGCTTCAGGGGGACTTCTTTGGAGGCGATCCAGCGATCCACTTGCTTGCCGGATGCTTTGTCGTATTTGGCGATGATCGAATTGGCGATCGCATAGAAATGGACGTCATCGACACCCACGGCTTGGGTGGCTTCTGGAGCACGGTAACGGCGTGTTTCTTTGAACTCTCCGTCCTGAGCGAGGACGGTGATCGATAATAGCAAATTCAGTCCGACGGCTAACAAGGGTCCGTTCATGGGTGCCTCTGGATTTTTTAAATTAAAATCGATGAATCGGGGGATTGTCGACGATGATGCCCACCGAAGGAAACCCGAAATACCCGGCGTTTCAAATTTCTTCGCCGAGCCACTGTTCGTATCCGAGCTTGAACAAAAAAGTTAGCATCGGTCAGTAAACGCTTGCTCTGTCAGTAGATTTGGAAACAATATTGCGAACCCGTTTCAGACTTTATTCCCGCACAGGCACCGTGGTCAGAATTCTTGTTGTAGAAGACTCACCGCTCGACCAAGCGTTGTTACGGCATCTGCTGGATCGGCCCGAGTGGAACGTCGAGATCGCTGAACATGGGCGTGAAGCTCTCGATTCGATCGCCGCCAGTCAGCCGGATCTGGTGATTACGGATTTGCAGATGCCCGTGATGGGTGGTTTGGAACTGGTGCAGGAAATTCGCCAGACCAATTCTCTATTGCCCGTCGTTTTGGTTGCCGGCAAAGGCAGCGAAGAAACCACGATCGAAGCGCTGCGCTGCGGTGCGACGACCTACTCGCCCAAATCGATGCTCAATTCGGATTTGGTTCGGACGGTGGAACAAGTGTTGATGCTGTCCCAGCGCATGTGTTATTCGCACAGCGAAACGTTTTTCCCAGAGCCTAGCACTCGAGTGTTTGTGTTGGGCAATCAACTCGGCCAGATCGGACCGCTGATCGAGAACCTGCAAAATAGTTTGCCTTCGTGGAGCAATCGGGATCGATTGCAGATCGGAATGGCGCTTGATGAAGCGCTTGTCAACGCGATGCACCACGGCAATCTGGAAGTCGAATCGGTGCTGAAGCGTGTCGACGAAGTGGACTACTACAATTTGATCGAAAAGCGATTGGCGGAGGAGCCTTATTGTTCCCGCCGCGTCAATATCGAAGTCGAATACTCGGACGAACACATTTGCATTCAGGTTTCCGATGAAGGGCCCGGTTTTGATCCGGCCGGGATTCCTGATCCAACGGCCCCCGAGAACCTTCATCAGATTTCTGGCCGCGGTATTTTTCTGATTCGAAATTTCATGGATCAGGTCGCTCACAATCGGGTTGGCAATCAGATCACGATGACCAAACTGCGAAAGGGATGCATGGGAGTTGATCTCTGAGAATGTCCCGGAGGGACAAAAGCAATTAGCCAAGGGTTTTAACCCTAGGAAAAAGAGTCCTCCAGCAACCATTTGCCCCGCAGGGGCAACAGCAGGCCAACCTCGCCAGCGATGCGAAATCAATCCTATAGCCCCGCGTGCGTTATAGCCCCGAAAGGGGTGGCAGCGATGCGAGCAGCCGGAGCCGGATTCGATCCTGCAGACGAATCACCCCGCGTTCTGCCCCGAGGCGCCCCAAGGCAGCACCACAAACAAATTTTTTAGCGAACGGAATCAATATTAACTTCGCAGATTTTGTAATCTGATTCGCCGCAAGCACATTGATAGCAACGTTTTGTTGAATTGTTCTGCCAGAATCCGCTTCCATATTGTATATGTTTTGAGACAACCAACGCTTTGGCCCGCTACCACAAACAGAATCAACGCTCATGAAAATACAAAACCTTACAGTTGGGGTTTTCCTCACAAGTCTCACGCTGGTGCTTACCCACGGATGCGCGGGACCCTCGGTCAGCCAGTTGCCAGGCGAGGTTGAATCGGATCGCGAAGGCGAATCGTCCGCAGAGGTTTCGGCTTCGAACTCGGCCACGCTTCCGCCACCGGCGCTCGCCAGCGATGCTCAAACCGTTCGCATCGGTTCGATCGATTGGTATGTGAAATACGACGACGCATTGGCCGATGCCAAACGGACCCATCGGCCAGTGTGGCTGCACTTTGGTGAAAACCCTGGCTGACAGGGCTGTCGAAATTTTGCAAGCGGTCCGCTTGCTGACGAAAAAGTTGTCGCAGCCTCTGCCGAATTCGTACCCTTATTCATTGACACTCTGAGCGATCTGACGCAAACCCGAAGCTTCGGCGAAAGTTTCGGCAGTTACCCCGTGCTGCGGATTCACGATCTTTCGGGCGCCGAAATTGGTGGTCGCATCGACGGCAATCCGGTGGGCGGGCGAATTCCGGTCAGCCAAATCCTTGCCCAGTTCAAAACCGCCAAAGCCGTGTTCAATCACTGACCCCAAAGTAGCTGTTGAAGAAGTCTGCTCGATCGCCGTCGTCGTGTTTTACGTACTCGACGATCCGCAGTAATTTTTCTTGGTCGCGTTTAAGTTTGTTGTCAATGAATTCTCGATCGAGTTTGTCGGTCGGGAAATCGCCGATCAACTCAAGCTCCATCGGTTCGGTCCGGCCGCGAATCACATCCCAACGCATCAACATCGACAGCGCGGTTTCCAACCTGCGATCGTGCTTCTGCCGGTGATGGAGTTTTTCGCGAAGCCATTCGAGACCAAACGCGTTGACCTGCTCTAGGTCGTTGGCAAGAAAGTCGTAGACTCGTTCGTAAAATTGAGCGTCCGGGTTGCTCCATCGAATGAATTCCATTTGCGTCGCAAGATCGCGCTGGTCATAAAGCAACAAACATTCGGAGGGCAAACCGTCGCGACCCGCCCGTCCAATTTCTTGATAATAGGACTCGATCGAACCCGGCAAATCCGCGTGCAGCACAAACCGGATATTCTCTTTGTCGATCCCCATTCCAAACGCATTGGTGGCCAGAATCAATGGCGATTCTGCAGCCATGAAAATCTCTTGCAGTTGCCGGCGCTGGTTGCGTGGCAAATCGCCGTGGTAGATCAGATGTTCCACACCCATCTCCCGTAACCGATCGCTGAATTCCAGCAGCTTGCGAATCAGCGTGAAGTAAACGATGCCGGGTCCAGCGATTCGATTTCGCTGTGCCACAATGCATTCGAGTTTCCGATCGTCGTCGTAGACCTCTTCCACCGCCAGGGAAAGATTGGGGCGATCGATTCCTTCATGAAACAACTCCATGTCGCGGTGAAGTTCCAGATCCAGCTGACGCGCAATATCAATCTGGACTTCGGGCGTTGCGGTAGCGGTCAGGGCGAGGGTCGTCGGTTCACCCAGTTGTTTGCGAATGTCGCCGACGCGGGTGTAGTCCGGTCGAAAGTCATGCCCCCACTGGCTGATGCAATGGGCTTCGTCGATCGCCAGTAGCTGGACCTTTCGCTCCGCGATGACTTTCAAAAAATCAGGTTTTTGAAACCGCTCCGGGGTGACGTACAGCAGGTCCCACTTTCCAGCAGCGATGCCTTGGTAGCGACTTTCTCGCTGTTCGCGGATCAGCGAGGAATTGATAAATGTTGCGCTCACACCTTTGGCACACAGCGCGTCGACTTGGTCTTTCATCAGGGCGACCAGAGGCGACAAAACGAGGCTGATACCGCGCCCCGCTCGTTCAGTGGGTTCTTCGCCGGCCATCACAAGGGCTGGAATCTGGTAACACAGGCTTTTCCCCATCCCCGTCGGCATGATGACCAGCGAGTGCTGCTGCTGGAGCGTACGGTCGACAATCGCGCCTTGTTGACCCCTGAAATTTGGATAACCAAACTTTATTCGCAGGATCTTCTCCGCCGAATTACCCTCGATAAGTCCTTTATCGGGCGAACTGCTAGCGTTGTGATTGGGGCTGTGCTTCATATTCGGCTATTCAAGGTGTTAGCTATCCATACAATTCTGAACCACAAAGACACGGGCAACGATTGCCGTTCTACAACATGTTTACACACAAAGGAATCAAGGATGGACAGAAAGATTCGTTCTTCTTTATTGATCGGCGGGCTGTCGATCCTGTTTTGCTTTGTTTCGACTTCCTTCCTCCACGCAGAAGATACGTTTGAAAAAAAGTTTTGGGACTTTCTGATCGGCAACAACTACAAGCAGTGGTCGCCGACACCCAATCAAGGAGCCAATTTTTACCCGGGCAAAAAACCTCACGGAAGCCTGAATAAAATCTATGTTAACCGGATTGCCTCCGGCGACATCAATGGACTGGCCCAAGGAAGCATTATTGTTCTGGAAAATTACCACAGCGACCGTTCGCTGATCAGCATCTCGGTCATGTATCGGACCCGCAACTACAACCCCTCTGGCAATGACTGGTATTGGGTTGACTTCAAACCTGATGGCACCGTGATGAAATCGGACTCAGGGCCTTCAGACGCCACCGCCGTTTCCACAGGCGCCGGCAAGATGTCAGGCAGAGCCGCCAGCTGTATCGCTTGCCATCAGCAAGCCGGTGGTGGAGATCTTTGTTTTTCCAACGACTCGCCCGGAATCAACACCGCCGAGGCACCAGCCGCCGAAACGACGGATGTTTTGACCTTCAAATAGTCGCAATTGTCCGAGTTCGCTTTGTAAGACGCTCGCTGATGGACTATGGTTGAACAAGTCCAGTCCGCACGTTTTCGAGCCTCGGATGTCCAAAGAATCGGCACTAAAAGTACTTCATGAATTGACTGCAGCAGGGTTGCTGTCCTCGGATGCGGTCACGCGCTTCGGCCAAGAAATCGAATCCGGCAGTGAGGCGTTACTGGCAAAATTGGTTGACGACGAAGTCATCACCCAATATCAGGCGACGAAGTTCCACGAGGGAAAGGCCAGCGATATCTGCTTTGGTGATTATCTGATCATCAACGAGTTAGGCCGCGGTGGCATGGGTACCGTCTTTCTTGCCCGTCACCAGCGGATGGATCGCGAAGTCGCGATCAAGGTGCTGCCCGTCACGACGATGGAATCGAAATCGTCGGTGGCCCGCTTTTATCAGGAAGTCAAAGTCGCCGCCCGCCTGAAGCATCCGAACATCGTGCATGCCTACGATGCCGGCGAACATCAGGGCTTTCACTATCTCGTCATGGAGTATGTCGAAGGGCACGACTTGGCACATGTCTGTCATGAAATCGGACCGTTACCGTTGGACATGGTGTTGGACTACGTCCGCCAAACGTGTCAGGGATTGTTCTGGGCGCACAGCAAACAAGTCATCCACAGGGATATCAAGCCCTCCAATTTGTTGCTTGATGGTGAAGGCAACATCAAGATTCTGGATATGGGGCTGGCCCGCTTTGGAAAAAGCCTCAATAGCGAAGACGCTGCGGATCTGACCACGACCGGCCAAGTCATGGGAACCGTTGAATACATGTCGCCCGAACAGGCGGAAGATACGCGACTGGCGGACGAGCGAAGCGATATCTATTCGCTAGGCTGCACGCTCTACCGGTTGCTGGGAAACACCGGACCGTTTACCCGAAACACGGTTGTCAAAACCATTCTCGCGCATCGTAACGATCCCATCCCCGAACTGCCCGCGACGGGTGACCCGCGACAATCGCGAGTCCAACGGATCTTTGAGAAAATGCTGGCCAAGGCACCGGTCGATCGGTACGCCTCGGTGGAGCGACTCCTCGAAGATCTCGAAGACCTCGACGGTGATGCTGATGATTCCTACTACGAAAGTTTCCAGAAACACGATGAACCCGTGGAAGCGGAACTGGTCCATTCGGGGTCGCTTGGGGGTGACTCACTCGATTCCGAATTGAAATTGGAACCGCCAGTGACCATCAATTTGAACACCTCCGATGGATCCACCGCGGAACAGCTGCCGAAAAACCCACCCGCCATTCGGATCGAGGACGATGGGTCGATTACCCAGCTCGGTCAGGATCAACCGGTCCCCCTTTTCGGCAAACAAGTTGACTCCCAGTCACAGGCGACAGCGACAGCCTCCACCGGCGAGATTTTCCGCATCGAAGACGATGCTTCCCGCACCTGGAGCCGTGGCCACCGGAAAATCGTGGGTTACTCAGCGTTCCTGCTGTTGCTGCTGGTTTCTTTCGCGATGACATCTCTGATAGGGCTGGTGGTTGGCTTGTTTTTCTGGATTAGATCCCATCAGAAAATGAAGCACCTCAAGGCCGCCAAATCCGTCGATCGGGCAGCCCTTCGTAGCGCGCGAACCAAAAAATGGGCGGGCGGAATCACCGCCGCAATGTCCCTGATGGTGGCGATTATTCGCGGGTTTTAACTTCGCTGATAACGATTGCGCAAACCCTCAGGCTCTAATTCAGCGAACATCAGTGTTTTTTTTGCAACCGGCAAAGGAGAGAGGTAAAATAATGCAATTCACCTCACCTCTATTGTGAAACTATGTCCGACCTTCGATTTGATCCGGTTTCCGGACATTGGGTCTCGATTGCGACCAATCGTAACGATCGACCATTTGAGTACGTTCCTTCCGAACAGATTGTTAAACGACCGCTCTGCCCATTTTGTGCCGGCAACGAATCTGAAACACCTGCCGAACTGATGGTCTACAACGCCGCGGGTGAATCTGTCGACCACGCAGACGATTCGTGGTTGGTTCGCGTCGTTCCCAACAAGTACCCTTCGTTTTCAATGGCCTCAGAAAGCGGCCAACCCAAAACCCAGTCAGTCGAATTCACTCCCGGATCCGCCTATCGTTCGGGAACCGACCACGGCATTCAAGAACTGATTATCCCAACGTCCAGGCACATGGTCAGTATCGGTGATTTGACCGAACAGGAAGCCACCGTAGGAATGCAGGCCTGCCAGCAACGGATCGCCGCCATTCGCAGCGGAGGCCAGATGCAACACGCCATGTTGTTTACCAACTGTCGTTCCGCCGCGGGTGCTTCGCTGGAACATATTCATAGCCAGCTGATTGCCTCGCCGATTCAAAGTGCCGCTCTCGAATCGCGTTGTCGTCGCAACGTCGAGCATTCCAATGAGCATGGAAAGCTGCTGCTAGAGTCCATCGTCCAGTGGGAACTGGAGAAAGGCGATCGAATCATCGAACAAACGGAACACTTCACCGTGCTGTGTCCCTACGCCAGTCGATTTGCGTTTCAAACGTGGATCGTCCCCACGCGGCACGGCCCCTATTTTGATCAAATCGATTCGGAAGTGACCGCGGATTTAACTCAGCTGGTCCAGCGACAGGTCCAACGATTGGAGGCGACTTTGGATCAACCGGCCTACAACGTGCTGTACCATATTCCGCCGTTTGACCAATCAGAGGGGAACCCTTGGTTTGTCGAGATCTTTCCACGACTGACGACTCCCGCCGGTTTTGAGTTGGGGACCGACATCTGGATCAACCCCGTCGCACCGGAAACCGCCAGTCGCCGCCTCTGCCAAGCCCGCAAAGTATAAAACGCAGTGCGACCTAAGTAGCCACAGCAGTCCGAACTCAGTGGACTGGACGCTCCGCGGCCAGCAACGACTAAAAGAGAGGATCTTTTCGAGATTTGTACAAGGCTCTTATCGATCCAAAAGGCACCCGTAAAAATACAAATCGGAAACGTCGTGATAGCCCGATGATCGCGATACTCGCAATCGAAACCCCGTGCCTACGCTGCGAAAAAGTAGCGAATCAGCCCCATCACTAGCGCGAACGTAAAACCATACGAGAACCGATCCACTGCGTAGCGTGGTTTGTCTCGACGTGTTTTCTAGCGCCCCAATCCTTCGAAGATAAAGCCCAGCAGGATGGGCATAACTGCCAGACTAAGGAGTTGCAGGGCAGGTACTTTGAGCAAGTGCATGGGAATCAACCAAAGGCTGATGATACCGGCGGTCCCACCCATCACGATGTAGCCGCAGATGGCCAGCCAAGGATTGGGAGGCGCATCGCTCTTACGGAACATCGAGATGATTCCCCGGCCTCCCAGTTCGAAGACTCCCTGCACGAGACCTTCCAGAACAAACTGGATGAGTCGCCGCTTTGAGTGTCCAGCGAAGGTATTGCAAATTATTGGCGTGACCCATTTCATCGATGTCAGATTCGACAACCGTATAAGGCAACTCAAAAGTTTTGATTGACATCTGCCGGCATCGCTAATGGTTGAATCGCCAACGCACGGTACGTTTCTGCTGTTATACGTTTGATTCGTTCAATCAAACAGGCGTGTGTTCCGTGTCCCAACTTTATCGGCAAGTGCAATCGGTACTTGGGGCCTCTAGTTTGTTCAGCGTAGACAAGACAGACAAGACGTTGCCGGTGTAGGAGAGGTTCTGATCCAGTTATCATTTTCATTGTGCCCAACCTTACAAATCTCCAACATCCAAAAACTAAAATCCGT
Source organism: uncultured Pirellulaceae bacterium (assembly GCA_964510005.1). Taxonomy (GTDB): domain Bacteria; phylum Planctomycetota; class Planctomycetia; order Pirellulales; family Pirellulaceae; genus Mariniblastus. The sequence goes on along the minus strand of CAZDZX010000061.1, from coordinate 5,733 downwards.
TTCTTGCGAGGTGACTTCCGGCAGATCGCAAAATCTGTCAACTATTTCACGTTATAGTCGTGTTCGCAGCCCAAAAATAAGTGGACGCCGATTGATTCGCCTATCCTATCGGTAACCCTGTCCGACAAACCAAATCGCGGAGACACCAAGGTGAGATTTTCCTTAAAATTTTTGACATTGCTGTGTTCGCTGGCCATTTTATTAGCCGGATGGGTGGGCAATGAATGTCATGCCGCTAAAAAGCGTTCGCAAGAGCTGGATCGACTGGTCGAAAGTGGTATCGAAGTTGAATATAGCTCGATAGATTCCAGCCGCTGGTTCGAAGAAGTCTCCAAGCACCCAGTGATTTCGATCTCGCAGCGCAAGCAACAACGTGAATCGAAAGAGAAACCGTTTGACTTGGCTCACGTTCAGGAACTTGAAAAACTTCATCTGATTAATGACCAACAACTGTCACCAGAAACATCGAAAGCTCTCGTCAATTTGCAAGAGCTAGAATTTGGCGTCGTGGGGATGTCGATGCGAGCACGTCGCAAAGTACCTGCTTGGAGCCCAAGGTCCGGTGATGGACTAATCCACAAATATGCCACGTCACTGCCGGTAATGCCTAAACTGGAGAAGCTGACGATCAATGGGTTTTTCAAAAATCAATATTCCAAGCTGTACTTGCTTTCCGATGAAGAAAAGTTGTCGCTGGTGAAATCAGGGTCGACGCACCGCTTGTCAGGTCGTTGGGTCAAGGGAGAGGATCTTAAAACCCTGATCTCAAAAGCTCCTAAATTAAAGCAAGTCGATGTCAAGCTATATGACATTACGCCCGAATTAATAAATGCCTTTGCGGGCCACGCGAATTTGGAGACGGTCGAGATTTCGATTTTCAAGTCGACGCCAAAGCAATATCGCGATTTGACCGATGCTTTGCTGGCCTTGCCGAATTTGGAACAGCTGATTGTAACTTTTCCCGAAGGAGCAGATGAGATCGCGAAAAATCTGCAGAAAGTTCACAACAAGCTCGCTATCGACTTCCTTCAGAAATTAAAGAGTTTCGATCCGATTGTTGTATCCAACTCAAAACTTAAGTCGATTTCTTTGGCTGAAATAGGAAAACTGGAAATCTCTGATTGCCCGAACCTTGAATCCATTGATCGGAACCATCGGGTTCCGTGGTATGGAAAAGGTGCTGATATGGTGATCAAACGTTGCCCCAAACTGTCAAAGATTTTTTACAATTTTTCCAACTTGCACTTGGAAGACTGTCCCCAACTTCGCGGTGCTTACAATGAGCAATCTCACTTTCGTTTGGGAAAATTCTTTTTCAAAAATGCGGGCACAATCAATCATCTCGAAATTGCTGCCCTAGAAAGTTTGACCGTTGAGGGTGAAGTGGCCGTCGAAGTTATCACGATTGGTGACTACTACTCGCCTGCCCCGGTAGACGATGAAAAGACTGACCCAGCGCAGCCACCCAAACCGTTTCCAAATGTTTCTTGCAAATGGTTTCGACTAAAAAGGCTAACACCCGCAGCGATTGACTTGCTAGAGAAAAACAGCCCGGTGGCATCTCTTAAACTAATCTTTGAAGGTGACAGTCCATCGGATTTGGCCGAATTGGGTTGGAGCCCTGAAAAATTAGCGGATTTATTTTCGAGAGTAGAAGTTCGAGATCTTGTAATCAGTTCCGAAAATCCGATCCCGATGAACTATCTGGAACAGTTGCATCAATGCAAAGTGACAGAGAGTCTGCGCTTTTTAAACGCAGTCAGTTTGTCGAAATTTGTTGAACCCATAAAAGATGATAGCGCAGAGTTGCCGCTTGCCGAACGATTCAATCTAAAGCTGCCAAAAACAATAAAAGAAATTTTTCTTCCATTCCCCAATGGAGTTGCCTTGGAACACGAGTGCATGAACGTTGTGGCCAGTCGTCATCCCAACCTCACTATAACTTATCAACGAGGCTCGATGGGACGAGACGGTACAACCAGCTTTTCAGGAGCCAAAGGGCTCTTCAACAGATGAAATCCAAATAAGAACCCAATTTTGATTGTGGCCAACCCTTAGATTTAACTTCTGCGCCACCGGTTCCGATCGTGACAACCGGCGATGAATCCGCAGAGCCCCAAGCCAAGTGAGTGCTGAACATTGTCGCTCGATTCTTCGAATCGAAAGCGTGAATCACAAAATCGGATCGTCAGCGTGTTGCCCCAATATTTTACGCTCAGACTTTAGCATCAAACGATTGTCGGCTAATTTTTATCGACCACGTGCTTAGCACGAGTGCCAAGTACGGTTTGATGCGAAACAACCGTCCTGCCGAAAACTACAAACTTTCGCTGTATCACGACAAGGATCTTGGCGAGCTCTACGACCTGGAGAATGACCCTTGGGAGTTCGAAGACTTGTGGGACCACGCGGACTATCAAGTTATCAAAAACCGCTTGATCTTCGAGAGCTTCAATGCGCACGTGGTGCTGACAACTGACGTCGGTTCAAAACGAATCGCCCCCATGTAGGTGCGAGTATTTTAGGCCGTTCACTTCCGCAAAAGCCCTAAAGTCGAAAGTCGAATCAATTCACCGCAAAGGGATGCGAGAGAACGCGATCAAAATTTACGGATTGAAAGCCGCAGACCTCCGAGAGCCCAAACCATTGCAGACTTCTCCAGAGACCGAAAGCAAGGCAAAGCGACAATAGACTTCGCCAGAAGTCTCCGCGATCACTCAAAACACGGGGAATTCTCACGAATTCAACGGTGCTTCCCCTCGCGTTACCATCGAATAGAGTAACGTCTCTAAGTATCCTATTTCTTTAATTTCCATCCACAGCACGACCGTTCCATGAAGCTCTTGTTTATTCTTACCGCCACCCTGATGAGCTCGCTAATTTTTGCTGACATGGCGGCGGCCCAAACTGGCTCTCCCACTGCTCAGGCAGTCAAACCGCTGGTGCTGCAGTATGAGAAACCGGCTCCCGATAACGATTTCGGTTGGGTGAATGATTCGATCCCGCTTGGAAATGGTTACATGGGGGTCAACGTTTTTGGTGGTGTTGATACCGAACGATTGCAAATCACTGAAAATAGTCTCTATGACTGGGGGCAGGACCGCGGCCTGAAACGAAGAGGGCTGAATAACTTTGCCGAGGTTTATCTGGACTTTAACCATGGCAAGGTCAGCCAGTACAAACGAGCCCTAGACCTCAACGCGGGTCTTTCTTCTGTTACTTACAAAAAAGGCGACGTCGAATACCGCCGCGAATATTTCACCAGCTACCCTGACAAAGTAATGGCCATCCGACTTGAGGCCTCCAAGAAAGGATCCCTCTCGTTCACCCTCCGCCCGACCCTCCCGTTTCTTGGTGAGGGAAAGTCCGGCACGGTCAAAGCAGCCGGTGACACCGTGATCTTCTCCGGTGAAATGACGCATTACAAAATTCTCTTTGAAGGCCAGATGAAAGTCATCGCCGAAGGGGGCACCACAAAAGCCAACCCGAAAAAGGGAACGATCAAGGTCAGTGACGCTGACGGCGCCGTGGTCCTGATCGCGGTTGGCACCAACTACGAAATTAACCCTCAAGTCTTTCTGGAAAACCAGCCAGAGAAAAAACTTGCCGGATTCAAGAATCCTCATGACAAGGTTTCACAATACATCAGTGACGCCGCTGCAAAATCCTATTCGCAACTCAAAGCATCACATCAAGCTGACTACCAAAACCTGTTCGATCGTGTCCGCTTGGACTTGGGGGCTGCCATTGCGGACGCCACCACCGACAAAATTGTCGATGCCTACCCCGGTGGCGAACATGACCGCTACCTCGAAGAACTGGCCTTTCAGTTTGGCCGCTACATGTTGATTTGCTCTTCTCGCAAAGGCACTCTGCCGCCGCATTTGCAAGGAATTTGGAATGTCTACGCAAGGCCGCCTTGGTCATCCCAATACCTCCACGACACCAATGTGCAAATGGCCTACGCGCCGGTCTTTAGCGCCAACTTGCCTGAGCTGTTTGAATCCTATGCCGATTTTTTCATCGCCTTTGAGCCGCGTCAGCGAAAATATGCCACGCAGTACATCAAGCGGTACAACCCCTCACAGCTGGACCCCCATGGCAACAACGGATGGTCCGGCCCCTTTTGGGCGAACCCTTATAACATCACTGGAAAATCGCCTGTGGCCGGGTTTGGTACCGGGTCGTGGATCGGCCAAATGTTTTGGGACTACTACGACTACACGCGGGACGAAACGGTGCTGGCCAACACGGTCTACCCAGTGATGTACGAGCAAGCGAACTTTGTTTCACGCTTTGTTCAAGAGATCGATGGTGCACTGTTGGCCAACCCCTCTTCTTCGCCCGAGCAAAAGAAGCGTAACACGATCGGCACCACTTTCGACCAACAGATGTTCTATGAGAACCACCACAACACACTGATCGCGGCCAAAATTCTTGGGCGTAGTGACTCGCGGCTAGAGCTGTTCAAAAAGCAACTGCCTCTGCTGGATCCGATCCAGATCGGCAAATCCGGTCAAATCAAAGAGTTCCGCCAAGAAGAATATTACGGCGAGATTGGCGACCCGCATCACCGTCACACTTCAATGTTACTGGGCGAATACCCTGGCCAGTTGATTAACGACTCAACGCCAGCTTGGCTTGATGCCGTTGAACGGAGCTTGAGGAAGCGAACCAACAAATCGCACATCGGCTGGGCGCGGGCGGAGCGGATCGCTTTCTGGGCCCGAGTCCACGACGGCGACAAGGCCTACTCTTTCTACCAAGATCTCTTGGAGGGAAATTTCCTGCACAACTTATTCAACGATCACCGCGGAGGACCGCTGTTCCAAGCCGATGGCAACTACGGGGCCACTGCTGGCGTGGCGGAGATGTTGATGCAGTGCCAAGACTACGTGATCTCGCCGCTGACTGCGCTGCCCTCGACGTGGCCCAGCGGCAGTTACCGTGGCCTACTGGCTCGTGGCAACTTTGAAGTTTCTGCCATGTGGAAGGATGGCAAAGCGACTGGTTTTGAAGTCCTTTCTAAATCGGGTGGCGAACTAAAGTTTCGCTATCCCAACATCGCCAAGGCCAAGATCAAAACGTCAGCCGGAGCCGTGGTCGAGTTCACTGCCACCGGCGACGACCTAGTGAGCATCGAAACGGCTAAGGGACAGGCATACACTTTTTTGGATCTAGTTGACTTCACTCCCGTCCCGGCTCCGTCTGGCTTGCAAGTAAAGAGCAAAGCCAAAAAGGTCACTCTGACCTGGAACAAAAGCGACGCTGCAACCAGCTACCGACTGTACCGTGCGATCGGAAATGCCGCCGCCTATGAGCTAGTTCAAGCGGACATCAAAGAACCGTCGTTTGTGTACCGACCCAAAGACCTTGGCGACATCAAGCAGATGACGCTTAAAGTGACGGCTGTGAAAGACGGTCGGGAAAGCAACAAGGGAAGCACCGCCGTTTGGTTGGCCAACCCGAAGTCGAAGTAAAGCCCCACCACAAACAGATTCAATCAGGGCAGCACAACCGAGAGCACGTTGGTGAACAGCCAGTGCAACCCAAAACTCATCGAAGCAGCGTGTCAAACGTTGGCGCAGAATCCGGAAATCTAAGAATCACGGGTCGTGTCGAAGTTTCAGTTGCGGGAACTACGTGATCTTCTTTCGAGGGCTGGGCGATGGCGTCGAAATCATCCGCATCGTCAGAGGCGAACGTGACTTAGACACCGTTTGAGCTGCGACG
>CAZDZX010000060.1:0-17737 GCA_964510005.1 uncultured Pirellulaceae bacterium | reverse complement strand
GTTTTGTTTTTCTCAGGGGATAACGTACACGTTACAACCCCCGGTTTGCGACTAGGACTGCCTATCTCATTGGTCACTACCGGTGTGCCCCGTAACACGTCGGGATTGTCGACCATGATATGTGGCATCTCGTACCTAAACTTCAGCCGACGAGCCGTTCCCGCAACGATTTCCAATTGATCGACGTTATCGTCGACTTGAAACCGCTGGCCTCCAAATGTGGCCTGGGCGTTAACGTTCGGACTGAGGCAAAGCAGCATTCCAAAAGCAAAAAAGAGGCCTGATGTCAGACCAAATTTCAAACGCTTATTCATCCTTGATTCCCCGCGGGTTCCCACACTAGGTGTGGTAAGGTTCTGTTCACTGGATTCCATTCCAGCATAGGTATCCTGCAACGCTTAGCAGACGTTACAGGTAAACGCACGAAAACCGAATGCCACAAGAGCAATCGGTCAACGCGTTTTAATCTATTCGAACCTATTCACCGAGATATTGATCTTCATCGATTTCGTCATCAAAGTCACCAGGACCTTCAGAGTCTTCGTAGTCTGCCTCACCCCCCTTGTCTCTCTGGATTGACGAAGAAGAGCCGTTTGATGAAGAAGAGCCGTTTGACGAAGAAGAGCCGTTTGACGATGGCTTCTGCGAAGATCCGCGTGGTTTCGCGCTGGAACCGCTGGCACCGCCTTCCTCAAGCTTGATGATCTCGCCTGTGTCTCGATCGAAATAAACTGTCTTCGATTGATCACCGACGTACATCACCATCTTTTTGGCGTTTTCAAGCGGATTCGGTGGGGCGACCTCAACGATTTGAGTCTTGACCTCCTCTTCTCCGTCCAAAGATGGGAAAAGAGGCTCATCGCTGTCATTGAATTCTTCGTCGACTTCTTCATCACCAACCAGAGCCAAACGGATCTGACCGTTTTTACGAGCATGGACGATCTTTTCAGATTGACGCTCGGTGACCAATACACCCACGATTCCGCTTGAGCTCCGGCCGCTTTCTTTGGATTCGTGTGCAACGACACGTGAGCCGATATTGAAAACGCGAATTCCTCGCAAGAAAGTCAGTGTTTCCGACTTGTTTCGGCCCGTTCTGGGATCACGAGACTTGAAAATCCCGATCACGTTAACTCGGTCGCCGGGATTCATCAGTCCATCCATCACATCCTCTGGGGGAACTTTCAGGTTGATAACCTGATGCCCAGGTGGAATGACGGGACCGGGAAACTTATCAAAAATCGTCTCCTGAATGATCGCTTGACCCTTACTCAGCCGCTGGGTGATCACTTTACCGTGTACCATTTCGAGGTCAGTAGAAGCACCTTCAGGAATTAGGTTAACGGGCCACTGCTCAAGCCGAACGTTTTCTTCGGTAAGCTTTGTTTTGATGTCCAAATGCTCGACGGCAACAACAATCGGGCCTTCGGGAACCTTAGGTTCTGCCGGCTCAGAGTTATTGTTGGCCATTGCGTGCATAATTCCGACTGCTGCAAGTATTCCACATACTGCAGCAAACAGGATGAGCATAATCTGTTTTGATTTCATGTTGATTCCTCAACCACTACCAGGCGTAACGAGTTGTACGGGGGTAATCCATCCTGGATCGGTTTGTGCTGCATCCTGAGCACACAATTTAATGTTTAATCGCACTGTGCTACTTCCTGAGCACAATGGTTCGTTATCGCTTCGGCTGGCTAGCAAAAAGGTGATAGCAGATTCGCGATGTCGTAAAACTCGGCAAAAACGAGGCCGCTAGTTTAGCAACCTCGTTTTACCGTGGTAATTTTGTTTAAACGGAACAAACGTTACGTTTCTAATCATCGGCAGGCTGTGGGTCTCCACGCCAAATGATCAGACAAGCATACGTTCCCATGCCATGTAGATAACGGTTCCGATAGCCATCGGAATTCCGTAAGGGAGCAATCGCATTGAGCTTTTTCGGTCAGAAGCGATATCAAAAAGGGTTTCAGGATTTCTCACCGTAACGATCTCGTTAAAGATAAAGAAAAACTGGTTGTAGTGTTTGCGGGCTTCGCCTGAGCAAAGAATCATTCCGATTGCGATCAGGCCACCAACGACGGCACCGACACAGAATGAGTAGAACACAACAGAGACGCCAACCCAGGCGCCAATGGCAGCCATCATTTTGACGTCGCCTGCACCCATTCCGCCGATTGCGTAAAAGGGGAGGAGTGTCAGTCCGCCAACGATCGTGCCAGCGAGACTCCACAACAGACCTTCGTACCAAGTTCCACAGCTCAGTGTGATGCTTGGGCAAATCGTGCAGAAGATCCACCCGGCGATAATCATCGGGAAAGTTAGCTTATTGGGAACACGAAGTTCTTTTCCATCGATGTAAGCGGCAACAACTGCAAATGCAGCCACAACCCAATACACCCAATTGCTGGCTAAAATTTCGCTCATCTGTCTCTCTCCTGAACCTTGTCGTTTGGTGCCGGCGATCTGCTCGGCAAAAATTGCGTTACTCAATTAAGCGGCGAAGTCATCGTCAAATTAACTAACCCGTGAAAACGGCTTAACTTCGCAGCGTCAAAACGTAGCTCGCAAATACGGCAATCAGGGTAAAAAAACAACAGATAGCCTGAAATCCCTGCTGATAGATGTCCGGTGAAATCGAAAAAGGCATGATGGTCTGTTTCAAAAAGATGTTAGCTATACAAAAAACGCCCACGCCGGAAAATCCGACGGGGCGTAACTCAGTTTGACTGAAGTCAAAACCTAGTTGACAGTACCGTTACGGGCACCTTCAAGGTCAGCTGAGATGTCTTGGAACGTTGCTTGAGCAGACGTACCAACAGACTGAATCGCTGCAAGGCAAACGATGATGATCAGAGCAAGCATGATGGCGTACTCAACAGCTGTTGGACCATCTTCTGACTTCAAAAAACGCTGAACTTTAGATACGATGTTCTTCATAATTTCCTCCGACGGAAAGGGATACCCAGAACAATGGGCTGAGCCATATGGCTCGTAAAAATAAGGACAAAATTTCAAGCGGATGAGGCTTGCCCTGCAAGTGTCCTAGACATTTGCGGCTCGGACGAGCCATGCAGGAAAGAGTGAAACCGAGGTCTCACATTCCCAGTCAGCGAATGCTTTCCGGGAACGATTGAAACTTATGACAAAAATCGCCAGAGTCAAACTTTGACGATGAAAGAAGATAAAAAAAGTTCGCGGACTGCATCCATTGTGATGCCCACAGACCAATGATCAGGCTTGTGCCGATTGTAGGTGCATAACAAGCAACAGAACCGACTCATTGGTTTTCCAATCTCAACATGATGCCGATTTTCAACACGACCTCGCAAAACCATTTCGGATTGGCATGCACATATTTGGACCAGTCCAAAGAAGTTGTGGATTTCTGAAAGCGCAGTTAACGGGTCGCGGCAGAATGCTCGTAGTACCTTTAGGCAGAATGCGGGGTGATATGCCCGCTAGTTGCCAGTCCCCTCGCCAGACAGATTCGGCTCATATCCGATCGGAGAAACCTTCTCCAGCTGAAATTCTTTGCGGCTAATCGAGACATAGTGATGCCCGATCGAAATCTGCTCGCCTTCCCAGACGCGATCCCCGTTTTCATCTAACCTCGCGTTCATGGTCGCTTTCTTACCGCTGTGGCAAATCGTTTTGATCTCGCCCAGCTCATCCGCCCACGCCAACAAGTACTTGCTGCCCTCAAACGGCTCGCCCTGAAAATCGGTCCGTAAGCCATAGCATAAAACCGGCACACCCAATTTGTCCGCCACCATCGTTAGCTGCAGCACCTGTGCGGCCGTCAGAAACTGAGCCTCGTCCACAAACACGCACCCAATCGAGGGCTCGACTTGCTGGCGAACGTCTTCAAACAAATCGAAGCTCTTTCCAAAGGGGATCCCCTCCCTCCGCAAGCCAATTCGAGACGAAATGATGCCAGATTGGTCACGGTCATCCACCTCAGGCGTGTACAGCAACACCTTCATGCCGCGTTCTTCGTAGTTGTAAGCAGCCTGCAACAGAGTCGTGCTTTTGCCGGCATTCATCGCAGAATAGTAAAAATACAACTTGGCCATGGGGAGCTTCCAAAAGAACTACGGGTGCTCGATCCAATTTATCAGATCACCCAAGGAGTGGCGATTGCCTTGCGAAGTCGCGAATCGCCCGCTAACTTTGCAATTTTGCATTTGATTAGGAATTCGTTCAATGGGCGAAATCGACACAAAATCCTCCGACATCCGCGACCTCAAGTTTGATACCGTCGCCGCTTGTCTCGCAGAACTGGATCGCATCCAAGCGGCCCATGAAGCCGGAAACCTGTCCGCCAAAGGAAACTGGACGGTCGGCCAAAACATGGCCCACCTCGCCGCTTGGATTGAGTACGGTTATGTCGGTTATCCCATGAAGGCTCCACCGTTCTTTGTTCGCTGGGTCCTCAAACGAATGTTTCGGAAACTGCTCAAAGCCGGCAAAATGCCCTCGGGACAAAACATTCCCGGCGTCGAAGACGGCACCTTTGGACAGGAAGAAATGGAAGCGCTCGCCGGCATCGAACGTTTTCGCGCCGCTCTGATGAAAATGCAATCCGAACCCGCCGTCCACGATAGCCCCGCATTTGGCAAGATGTCCGACGAAAACCGGATCCGCCTGAATCTGATGCACGCTCAACTTCATCTCGGTTTTCTGGATTATGCCGGATCTTCACAAGGCTGATTATGGACGACATCGTTGCCTTCAACCGAAACGCTTGGGATAAAGTCGCCACCGCCGGCGACCGCTACTACAAAGCGATCACGGCAGAGCAGATCCAGCAAGCGCGAAACGGGACTTGGCGAATCCGAGTTACTCCCACCAAACCGGTTCCAGAGTCTTGGCTGACACCGTTGGAGAACCGGGATGTGTTGCTGCTGGCTGCCGGGGGAGGCCAACAGTCTCCGATCTTTGCGGCCTTGGGCGCCAACGTGACCGTCTTCGATGTCAGTGAGAAACAACTGGCACGTGACATCGAGATCGCAGACAGAGAGGGCTTTGACATCCGCACCGTCAGTGGAGATATGGCGGATCTTTCTGCTTTCGCGGACGAGTCCTTTGATCTGGTCCTGAATCCTTGCAGCGTTTGCTACGTCTCTGACGTGATTCCGATCTGGAACGAGGTCTATCGGGTCCTACGTCCCACGTGCACTTTCGTGACCGGATTCATCCATCCGCTCTACTATGTGTTCGATGCGGCGAAAATGGATCGTGATGAATTTGAACTCCGACACAAAATACCCTACGCCGACAGCGACCTCGGCGAAGAGGAAACTGAATTGTTGGGCGAAGACCGACCGCGCGAGTTCGGACACTCGCTGGAAGATTTGATCGGTGGCCAGCTTCGCGCCGGTTTTATGATGAATGACTTTTTTGAAGATGGCTGGGGCGGCAACGACAAACTCAGTCAACACATCAACACGTTCATCGCGACCCGCTGCCGCAAACCATGATCGCAAAAAGCATGAGCGGCAAGGCGCACTCACTTTAGGGAGCGCAGACCATACGCGATATGAATCAAACCTTTTTGGCATGCATAAGGGCCACCCGGCCCCAAGATTTCAGCCTCGAAGGGGCGACAGGATTGCACTGCAACGCTTTACAACCTGCGGGCACAGGATCAATAGCCCAAGGTTTTGGGGGACTGCCACCCAACGGTATTTGATCAAACCCCGTTGGGGTTTCGCCAACTTGTCAGGACTTGCTACCCAGGGTTCAAGAACCCTGGGCTATTGATCTAACCTCGTTGAGGTTATTGCCGGTTCGTAGTACCGCCTTTAGAGATCGTCCGCCTTTTAGGCGGAATGCGGGGTGATTCGTCTGCAGGATCGATCGCCGATGTCGCATTGTCTCTCGGGCAAATCAGGCTGGTGGGCCACTTCGTGGCTACAATCTAAAATAAGTCCCATCAAACCAGCGAGCGCTCAGCATCTAAATCGCCATTCAACCAAAAGGCGTGATGAGTGATGCAGCTGCTCGCGACGAACTCCAGATATTACCCTCCAACCATGACCGAACAAGTCCGCCACAAACCGGGCAGCCAACTAGATCGACCACGCGAAATCGTCGTTGTCTGTCCGTCACTACGCAGCAACGTAAATCTATCGCGTCTGGTCCGTTTAGTTTCCTGCGCCGGAATCGCCACGATCATCACCAACAGCAATGCAAAACTGGACCCGAAAATCGCTCGCGACGGAATCCATGAAGTCGAAATCATCCGCAAACGGACTTTATTGCCCGTTCTCAAACAGCTTAAACAGGACGGCTACCGAATCGTCGGCCTTGAACAGACCGACGATTCTCACAACCTGTTCGAATATTCCTATGAAAGAAAATGCGCGCTACTGATCGGTCATGAACGCGACGGCATTCCACCAGACCAACTGCAATGGGTCGACGACACCATCGAAATTCCGGTCTATGGATTGCCATTCAGCTACAACGTCGTAACCGCTTCCACGATGGCGGTCTACGAATACTGCCGCCAGTTTCCGCGGGGCTAATCAATTCGATTTGGCCTCCTCGCGGAACGCGTTACACATTTGCGAATAGGCCTCTGAAACTTCCGATGCCGCCTTTTTGAGACTCTCTGATTTGTCGCGATCATCAACCCGCGCTTTCAAATCATCGAGTTTCTCACGATAGTTTTTGGCATTGGCCGTTTGAAACGGGCCGACGGCCCCCTTTCGCAAAAAGACTCCAACTTCTAGGCGTCGAGACAAATCGTCAGCATAAGGAATCAACCTATCGGCCACCTCCCAATCTCCAATCCTCGCCGCAACCACCGCTTCGGTGTTGATGGCTGTCATTTGATTGTCAATCAGATCGTTCGAAGCCGGATAGTAAATGTAACAACCGACAACGCTAGTGATCACAAGGCCGCACACACTCACCACCCCCAGTATCCAACCAGGCACCTCCTTTTCGAGGCGACTGTCAGTGCGAACCTCTTCCAAAAACCACGCTTCGACACCGGGCTTCCGAGACACACGATACGTGAGTCCGCCAACGACGATCAGAAACGCCAGCAAGTAGGTGCCTCCCAATTCATTATCGATCCAAAAATCGGCGCCCTTCTGCCGCGCCGAAGCGTAGAGGTCGCCCCTGCTGGAGGCAAACGGATGGGTATACACGTCAAAAGCGTGAGTGTGGTCCTTGGGAGCAACGCCTTTGGGAATCAGCGGTTTATCAATCACGTAAGCCAAACCCACCGTCGTCCCCGCCAGCAGCAAGTAGAAAAGTAGCAGACGCACAAATCCATAGGTTCTCCCAAACCACGCCAACAATCCAATGTTCGCACCGGCACCAAGGATCAACAAAGAAAAAGCAGCACCGATGGAATTGCCGTGATCGAACATGCCGCCAATCTGGCTCATCGCCAGCAGAGGTGTCGAATGGACGGGCGTCGCCACCATCGCCACAACCACAGGCGCCATGGCGTTGTCGCGGACCACTTGAGTCTGCAAATAGCCGTGCGGAAGAAACGTCGCGACTGCCACGGAGGCCGCGATGCCGATCAGCATGTAGCCCATCGAAGGCCCCGTCGCCTCCCGGCCAGCCGAGTAAAACAACGCCAGCGAGCGCCGCAATCCCGCCTTGGGCATCTTGGACTCTCCCACCGGAACCGGCACATCCGCTGTCATGCGGTTCCAAGCAAAACCCAGCAAACTCACGACCACCAACGCACAAAAAGAAAACACAATAATCGCGATGGGATCCGAAAGTGTCAGGCCGTAGAGCACCGACATCGGATTGAACAACGGCGCGGTCAGACCAAACGCCACGATCGTCCCGCGATTAACACCACAGCGATGAAGCTCACGGACGATCGGAATGACCCCTAGCGAACACACCGGCAGCAGCATTCCGATCAACCAACCCGCGACCAGCCCAAAGCGAGTCTCATTGGCAAAAATCTGTCTGACTTTTTCCGGGCCCAGCATCCGGCGAAAAATGGCCGCCACGAAACAGCCGATCACAATCCACAATGCGGCATAGACCACGGTCTGGAAAAGCCGCAATCCGCCGCCGGCGAGATAATACTCAAGCATGCTAATTCGAACTCCCAGTTGTCTTCGACGATGCGGTGCCAAACTGCGATTCAACCTGCTCAACCCAGTCGCCAAATTGTTTCGACTTCGAGCGGATCAACTCCCGCTTCTGCTCCGCGGTGGTTTTCTTTTCGTCAAAAATCGACATCGCGTCTAACATTTCGTCCGAGATTTTCTTGGTGGCGACCCATTGCTGCTTTCCCAAATGTTCCTTCAACGCCATCTTAGGCAACCATTGAACAACATCGTAAAGCTCCGTAAAAGCATCGACTTGAACGGTATGCATCACCTCCGAACTCTCAATATCTCCGTGATGTTCCTCTTCGTCATCCTCCGTCTGCTGCACCCCATCTTTGATCAAGTAGTAATGGGAGTGCCCACTGGCGCCGGTACCGTGAATGACTTCCCGGACCGTATACTCGATCGGCGCAGGCACCTCGCCCTCGGCAACGAGGCCATCAACCAGTTCCTTCATCCGCGTGATCGCTTCGTCGCCTGATTCTGGGCAGTGGTAAAACAGCTTGGGCAACTTCTTTTGCGTCGCGACTCCGGCAGAAGAACCCGATTCAACGCATCCCGACGCCCAACCTAAACCGGCCATCAAAACTGCGAACAGCAGTAAACATTTGAACTGTTTTTGATTCATCACTTTATACTCCGGGAACGGGAACTGAATTGATTGCTTCTTCGATAATTCGGTCCGCTCGTTGAGCAGTTCCCGAAATCCGTAACCGAAGAACAGGTTTGGCCACGGTTTGCACATCGTCTGGAGTCACAAATTTGCGGCCTCCCAACCATGCCCAAGACTGAGCCATTCGTTGCCACATAATGACACCCCGAGGGCTTAAGCCTACAGGCACTTCTTTGTGCTCGCGAGTGGCCGTCGCCAAATCGACTAAGTAACCCGCCACGGTTTCGTTGACTTCCAGATGCCGGACTTGATTTTGCATCAAATCCAACTCTTCCAATCCGATCACCGATTCCTGCTTCACTTTCTCGACGGCGTCGCCCACATTGTTGGCAAGCAAAGTGATTTCATCGGCTCGGGAGGGATAACCAATGCTCAGCTTGATCGCAAAACGATCCAATTGAGCTTCCGGTAAAGGGTAGGCTCCGTGACTTTCGATCGGGTTCTGAGTCGCGATCACCAAAAACGTTTTGGTCAGCGGCATTGTCTGGTTGTCGATCGTCACTTGCCGTTCGGCCATCGCCTCCAGCAGTGCACTTTGTGTCCGCGGCGTCGCTCGGTTGATCTCGTCAGCCAACAACAGGTCCGCAAACACGGGCCCTTGGCGAAACTCGAACTCGTGAGTCTTCTGGTTAAATACGTTGAACCCCGAGATGTCGGTGGGCAACAAATCCGGCGTGCATTGCACACGAGAGAACTTAGCCCCGATCGAGTTCGCCAGTGCCTTGGAAAGGGTCGTCTTTCCCAGTCCCGGCAAATCGTCGAACAACAGGTGCCCGCCTGCCAAAATGCAAGCAATCACCATTTCGACAACCTCGGCTTTCCCGACAAGTGCCTCGTTGAGACGCTTACGAAGATCGTCAATTTTGGCGTTGGATATAGCTGTAGTATCAGAAATCAATTTAGTTCCTTTGATCCGTCCCTGAGACGAATCTTCTAATTCTGCCAAGTGTCAGTTTTTCAATGGTTTCGCGGCAGTTGCTGACCAAGCCTTCGCCTGAATCAGCATGCACCGTATCGCTATAGTTTTTTGCATTCCACAAGTGAAAGAACCCATCGGCCAATCCGGGCTCGACGCGTTGATACCAAGCGTGAATTGTTTTTGATCGCGGACGACTGTCTCCGGCAGCCCAAAACCGGGCATCGATCAGTTGACGTGTGGCGGTCAGCAGTCCCGCGGGCCAACTGATTCGCACGATGTGCCACCACAGCAGCAAACCTAAGGTCAACAAATCAGCTCGCCAAAACCAGCTTAGCGAAACCGCCAATACTGTGAACACCGAAAGAAGCGGATGAGCCAAAACCCAACTCCATGCCGCCCACATTGCAGCCACTGCAGTTTGCCAAATCGTGGCGGTGTTGTAGGGCGTTGGATAACCCGGAGTCGGCTCAACGGGGATCCAGTACTGGCCTTCCAGACATACTTCAGGCCACAGATGCACACAGTCAGACGTAACCGCAGACTGACCGGCAAGTCGATCGTAGTCAGTGTCTCGGATCACAAATCCATTCGCGAGGCGCGTTTTGTAGCCTGCCGATCGCAGCGCCATCGCACAGGTGGTCGCAAACATGTAGGACGGACCGCCGCTTTGTTCTAAGAACAATCCCACGCTATCTTCGGTCTCCGCATCTGCGTCCCAATTTGGTTTCAACGCAAAATCCGCTCGCACATGATTCACAATCGCTTCGACTTGATTCCATCCCGGTTCAACGTCCTCGACCCATGTCGCCACTCGATTTTCTAACGTCGGTTTTGCAGAAGTATCCGGCACCTGAAGATAAATCGATTCCGAAGCCGCAGAATTTCTGGTCGCCATCCGTACCGCCAACGATTGGTTGAGACGATCGAGGTTTCGCATGTCGTGAAAATTCGGCACCAGACTTTCCATGTCGATGATCGTATGTTCGGGAATCATTTCGCCAGCGATCTCAATGTCACCCTGCTCGTTCCTCGAAAAGAAACTTTCGTCCTCCACGAAACGAATATGCCAAGATCGAAGAAACGCTGGTGATGGCAATTTGTTCGTGTCCAGGCGCATAACCTTGAGACGGTGAATTCGATTGCCCGTCAGAAACTCTCTCTGCGGACACAACAGAGAAAAGATCGGTTTGTCGTTTTGCGTTTGCAGCTTGATCGGCGGCATCGCAATTTTTTCATCCGCGACGTCTCTGGCTTCCCAGTCCCAGCCGTCAAAATGCTGATAGGATCCAATGGAGAAACGAGCGGGCACCGACCCTTCGACAAACAGCAACGCTTCAGTGACTTTGCTTTTTAAATCAGCTTCCGTTGTCTCATCAGCGTTCCGCATCGTGCGAAATGTTTTTCCGGCGGTTTCGGACTGCTTCACATCGTGCATATGTTTCGCCTTGACCCCCAATGCGACCGCGCGGTTTCGACGCTTTTTGCCAATCGGGCCTTCGTACTGCTCCGAAAGCATGTCGTAGATCGAGGGCCTGTCATCTTCAATGAACTGATCCGATTCAACCGCTCCGGTCGTGGTTGCGTTCTCTCCAGCGGTGAGCATGTCGCCTTCGCCAATCCCCGATCGAGAAAACTCATCCTGGTCGCCGTTTTGACCTCCGGAAAATGGCATAAAGCCATCGACCACGATCGTCCCTTTTGACAGCGGCGCCAGACAAGCCACTCCCGCCGCCATGGCAATCAACACCGACGCCGTCGCCACGAAAGAAGTCCGGACCGGCAGCGTGCGTGCATCACCATCAATCGCTTTGGCATCCAATCGACACCAGTAAAACCCAAACAACCACCACAGCGCCGAAACTGCAAAACAACCCGCCAGCGCCAGCAGATCAAAACGTTCCGTCATACAACAGATAAAGAACACAACGCAGCCGTTCAACAGGAAGCTCGTTCTCTCACAACCCGGAATGTTCCCCAACAATGCCAAATACAGCGCTACGTATTGCAGAATGACAATCGCGACCACTTCATTGGCGTCTCCGATGCTGTTGGCCCGGCACAGCATTTGGAAAATCAGAAAAAACCCGACTAAAACCGCGGCCCCGATCTGGGACGAAACAATCGCCGACATATTGGCGGTCTTCCGATCGCGCACGGCAATCCACTTGGACAGATAGTGCTTCAACAAGAATGCCAGCGGGACAAACAAGATCACTTCGCCCCACACCCACATGGGTTCGCGGTGCATCGCGATTCGAAAAACCTGTACGATCAACGTCGCAATCAATGCGGGCACAATCGCGCCACCGGGAGCCGCCGCACCCGCCCGGTTCGATGGCACCCGCTTCGAGTTCGTCACTGTAATTTTCGGTTCAACCTGCGACACGACAAAAGCTCCTTTTCCAACCGGCATCAAGCTGATCGGCGGCTTGCTGGGGTGATGTCACCCAAACTTCCGTCGCATCGTGTTCTTCGATGTTGTCGCCCACCACAGGATCTGCTTCGGAGTCGAAAAAATCCAACGCTTCCTCAGACCGGAACCCCTCCAGATCGATCATGAATTTCTGGGATTCCACCCCATCGGTCGCAACGGACTTGCTGGTCCCAATGAACACGCTTTGACCACCGCCCACGAACCCCATAGAACTCGAAACCCTCGGCGATTCAATGGTGGCTTGCTGGGCTTGAGCCAATGTTGGCAAACTGGCCAGCGAATCCATGACAGGTTTTATTCCACGACGATTACTGGTCTGGTTTTGATCCCCCGACTCAAGCCCCACAAACAACAACCGCACGCCTGATCCAGACTGGTGCAACTGCCAGCAAACAGAAGCCGCAATCCGAATCGCCCACTCAAACGTACTCTGCGTCCCATGTCCGATGTGATGGGCCGGAGAAAGGTCAACGGTCACGCTAACGACGCTGGCAGAAAGCGTTTGCCGTTCTCGCACCATCAAACGCTGCGATCGAACGGTCTGCGCCCAGTGCACATTTTTCAACTGATCGCCCAAGCGATAGTCTCGCACCCCAATGGCCTCGCCATCGTCACCGGCGCGATCGCACAGCGAACCCATCACGTTGCGGATCACACTGTCGGCCCCCGGTTGGCCTTTCAGCGATTGGCAGGCCGGCCAAACGAGGCGCCGGTTAGGGATCTCGACGGGCTTAGAAATGTAGACCAGACCAAACGGAAATCCGGTCGATAGCTGCACATCACCCGACGGCAAATGACCTCGCCGACGCGGAGTGACAGGGATTCGAAACTCGGCCTCCGACCAAGCCGGGACGCGACGCAGTGAAAATGCGATCGGCTCCTCATCGACATCCAACTCCTGCAAAATGTCGCCGTTGACCATCACGCCAAATACGGGAACAGGCCAGTAGTTCTGAACTTGGAAAACGATCTCCGCTTCCTCGCCTTCGCGCAACTCCTCGTCCGAAAGAACCAGACGGCACTTGATTCCCTTCATCGAAATCCAAGGCCAAAACATCCCCAGCACCAATAGTGCCGCGAACGCCGCGGCTAGGATATATCCCTGAGGCCCAATGAGCAGACCCACTGCGATAGAGAAACCAATCGCGACAACCACCCAGCCCACCGGCGACTTGAGCCAGTAAACGAAGGGATTCGCTTGGGGGAAAAAATCGTGATTCGCAAACTTTAAAACGCTGCCAAACAGCCGCTTGAGATTCGCTTTCATGTGTCACAGCCATCGAAAGACCGATACGAAATACCTACAACGTTGGTGAAGGCCGCGGACGAACGATCGGCATCAAACCGAACGAACGATTGATCGTGCTGACAGAAAACAAATGAACCGCGAGGCGCAAACAACAGCGCAGCGGATTCGAGAAGAATGAACGACCTGCTTTCTAGACAGCCAATTCCGCAGCCAGAAACTCAGGGGGACCCCGTGCACTTTTGGGCACACTTTCACAGCACGCGATGCCTTGAGTATTCGCAATCAACGAATAGATAGGCGATTCGGCAATCACGAATCGAAAGGACACCGCAACGACATTGAACTGGTCGAAGAAATTGCAAAACGCACAACCATCGCAGGGCGTGCCACAGCCATCGCTGGCTGACGACAATCCTGCTTCGTCATCGTGGCGCGAGCTTTCATGCGAGTGGGTGCTGTCACCGCCATGAGAATGGCCCGCGTGGCAGCAGCAACAACTCGAAAAGGGGGTGGCTTCAGAAGTCGAAGCACAGCAAGCCGCATCATCGCAGTGCAAACCGAAAAAGTCGGCATGGTGCACGGAGGGGCCGAGGTTAAAAAGGAGAACCAAATAACCAAGCAAAAGCCAATTTTTTCGGCAGAGTTTTTGCATATTTTCCAGAAACGGACGCGGCACAAGCACTGCTACGTATTCTAGCCTCATAGGGTTCAAAATCTATACGCGATTTCTTCTAGCCTATTCGCACAGCAGGATTTGCGGGAAAATCTTCGGGAAACAACTCGCCACCGCAAGCCATTTAGTTTTCCAGCAACAACCGACACCGACTTTCAGACGTAGGGCCGATTCCACCGGCCAGCATTGCGGTCAGCCGGTTCAAACCAGCCCTTCAAGCACTCACGCCAACTCGGGTGAGCTCTTCAGCAAGCCCTTCGAGCCGAGGTAGCAGCAGTAAATGATGCTGGCAATTCCCCAGCTCAATCCAACGAGCACTCCCGCATCAATAATCCCGCGCCATGGCTGAGGCACGTACTTCATGCCAACCACACAGCACACGATCATCAGTGTCAGGATGGCCACCACGATCTTTCGCTTTCTAGGCGCGGCAAACCACGACATACAAAACAGCGGCGCCAACAAACGCCAGTGGAGCTTGGCATCGTCGGTCAATAAACATCGGGCTCTAGAGACAACCCGCGGCGAAAAGGATTTCTGAAATCCTTTGTAGCCTTCCGAATAGGCCATAAACAGACAGCTGCCCACCAGCGCGACATAGTGCACAAGGCTTAGCGGTTGCTGCAACAGTTCGAACGTGTAGGGAGACAGCCGATAGATTGCCATGATCAGCAACCCACAGACCCCTCCAACACCCCAGAGAAAAGAAAGTCGATTTAACATGCCCCGATTTTAACCCAATTCCGCTTTTTTTTCTTCGGGGCAGTGGGTCGAATTGTCGCTGCCGTTGCCGCCCGAGAACCCCAACCGGCAGCCGGGCTCCCTAACCAAACAACTCTGAATACTGCGGGTTGGAAATAATGTGGCTGGCAATCCGCTCGCTCAACGCCCCGATCGTCATGTAAGGATTCACACCCAACGCCGTTGGCATCACCGAACCATCGGCCACGTACAGCCCTTGATGAACGGCTCCGGTATCCGCACCGGCGGCACTTTGGCCCACATAGCCACCACCGCGACCATCGTAGACCTGCCCCAAATGATTGACCGTCCCAGCCCCCGGATCGTCGGACATGCCACATCCACCCAGCGGATGCACCGTGACCAGATTGTCACCAAAAGCTTTCAGACGTTTGTATTTTCCGCCATGGGCTGCCGCCAATCGTTCGAACTCGCGGAACACCATCAATCGATATTCGCTTTCCTTGAGCCCCTCCCATTTGACTTGCCAGCGGCCAGACTTTTTGACCAAGCGACCTTCGGCTTTGTCG
Source organism: uncultured Pirellulaceae bacterium (assembly GCA_964510005.1). GTDB lineage: Bacteria > Planctomycetota > Planctomycetia > Pirellulales > Pirellulaceae > Mariniblastus. The sequence goes on along the minus strand of CAZDZX010000060.1, from coordinate 2,419 downwards.
TGGCCCATGCCCAGCATCACCATCGACCGATCTAACGAAGCGTCGCCCAATAGAGCCGTGAACAGGTTACTGACGGCACGCGGAATCGCGGCGTCCTGAATCAGCAGGCGTTTTTTCAGTTCGACATCGCGATAGAAATTAAGCGACGTCTGAACCGTCGGGCCCACTGGTGGCTTGTCCGTATCGTAGGCCCCGTGCCCGCCGATGTTGGTGCCTTTGGGCAGACCGGTCACAAAGCCCAGGGTATCTCCGTTCGAAGACCAGCCCTTTCCTAGGAATTTGGAAAACTGAAAATTGGGGGCCTCGGAATCCAACAGAATCGCAGCGCTGGCAGGACTGCCGGCTCCCACGACGACGATTTTGGAATTGATCGATACCGGGTGACGCGTCACCTCGTTGACCGTATCGTCGATGTATTCCATGTTGATTCGATAGTAACCGTCCATCTTCTGGATCGATTTAACTTCGACCTGTGTATACATCTCGGTCCCGTTGTGTCGGGCAACGGGCAGGTAGTTCATCGCCAACGTGTTTTTCGCGCCCACGTTGCACCCATTGATGCAACAGCCGCACAGTGTGCAGGGCCGCTGAATCATGCCCTGCTTGTTTCGCAAGTTCTGGTCAAGGTGACGGTAGTCGTACATCACCGAAACGTGAGACAAATCGAAGAAGTTGGGATTGCGACTCATCCGCTGGGCAGCCTCGCGGCGAATCCGGACTTTGGCCACCTGATCAAACGGAGTCCGTGTCAGACTCAACGAATCAGCCACTGAATCATAGTACGGCGTCAACACGTTCATGTCTCGCAGCGCCGCGGGCCAGCGCGATTGCTGAAACACTTCCGAGTGCGGACGCAGGGCGATGCTGGCGTTCATCAGCGAACCGCCACCCAAACCATTGCCCGAAAGAATATTGACTTCGTCGTTGAACTGCACATTGAACAAACCCAGCGGACGTGTCACTTGGCCGCGAGTCGGCCCCGAGATGTTGCCTCTGGCATTGCTACTGACATTGGGGAACGTATCGGGAAACGATCCGGGCACCCATTCTTTGCCACGCTCGAGAATGCAGATGCGATATTTATCGTCGAGATGTTTTGAGAGCTTTGCGGCCGTGATCGATGCTCCGTATCCCGACCCAATAACCGCCACCGCGTAGGGGACTTCGTTTTCGTACTTCTTGGCCGTCGCGAAAAGATCGCGAGTCGGACTTGCCAACCGACCACCGAACGCTTGCAGCGATGTCGCGTAATCGATGGCAGCCTGCTGTTTCAGGGGCGTGTCGGATGTGGTCGCGCGTTGGCCGATCTGAACCAATCCGCTGGATTTGAGATCCGCTTTGGCGGTCGTCGCTGTCGACACCCCAATCGCCGCGGCACCCGCAGCGCCTTTGAGAAACGCCCGTCGCTGCATTCCGTTTTTCGAAGATTTAGACAATTCCGACCCCTATATAAACACCTCTGGCACAGGAGTCTTATCGATCTAACGGTTGGATCAGTTGTAGGAAAAATTCCGATTACGCCGGTTGTAGCGAAACGCGGCGAAACATCTGACGGTCAAGTAAACTCAGCCGACTTGGCAAAGTTTACGGGTCAGGCAAGGAGGATCGCCTGTCCGATTGCCAAATCACCCATCCTCAGGCCAAAATAGCGACTTCTGCTTACCAACATGGATGAACGATGAGCGTAGAACTTTCCACCGCGATCAATCAGTTTCTTTGCGGCGATGCTTTGGCTGTCGCCCAGCAGTTACCCGACCACTGCGTTGACACGATCGTGACCAGCCCTCCCTACTGGCAGCAACGCGATTACGAAACGGATCTACAGATCGGCCAAGAAGTCTCGCCGGCGGCCTACGTCGAGCGACTTTGCGAGCTGTTCACCGAACTCAAGCGCGTCGTCAAACCGACGGGCAGTGCCTGGATTGTCATCGGCGACAAATACCTCAAAGGCGAACTGATGGGCATGCCGTGGCGGGTGGCGTTGGGGCTGAAGGATTGCGGCTGGATTTTGAGAAGCGACTGCATCTGGCACAAACCCAACGCGATGCCATCATCTGCAAAGAAACGCCCGACCACCGATCACGAGTACATTTTCTTCTTTTCCAACGGCAAGAACTATTTCTACGATGCGAACGCGATTCGCGAACCGCACGTGACCTTCAGCGAGAATTCGAAAATGAAAGGTGGCCGCAAGCATTTCGGCAAGCGCGGCGGCACGCCCGAAAAAGGAAAAAATGGCGGCAGCAATAACTTGCACGACGGGCGCTGGGATCAGGCCTTTCATCCCAAAGGACGAAACAAGCGAACGGTGTGGTCGATTTCGCTTTCCAAATTCCGCGAAGCCCACTTTGCGGTTTACCCACCAAAACTCGTGCAGACATGTATCTCCGCCAGTTGTCCCGAAGACGGCGTGGTGCTG